>JALZCF010000440.1 GCA_030863245.1 Chloroflexota bacterium | reverse complement strand
CATCCGGGAAACCGGCCTCCATCATCAACTCACCCAGCCGCAACGCGGAGAGCGGCGTCTGCTCAGCCGGCTTGAGAATCGTCGTATTGCCACAGGCCAGCGCGGGCGCCAGCTTCCAGGCACACATCAGGAGCGGGAAATTCCAGGGGATAATGAGCCCACAGACGCCCAACGGCTCCCGCTTGGTATAGTTGAGGGTGTTCGGCACGCTAACGGGGATCACCGACCCTTCGATCTTGGTCGTCCAGCCGGCGTAATAACGGAAGTGGTCGATCGCCTGTGGGATATCGCCGTAGTAGGAGTTGCGATAGGGCTTGCCGTTATCAATCGTATCCAACTCCGCCAGCTCGCGCGCGTGCGCCTCGATCAAGTCCGCCACCTTCCAGAGCAACTCGCCCCGCCGCTGGGGTGTCATCGTCCGCCACTCACTGCCGGGCTCGAACGCCTCCTGCGCCGCCCGCACGGCCGCATCCACATCCGCCTTACCGGCTGCCGCTGCCTGACCAATCACCTCGCCCGTCGCCGGGTCATACACGTTAAAAGATGCCCCGCCCTGCGCCTCGACCCACTCGCCACCAATCAACAGCTTATGCTGCTCGCGCTCAAGAAACGCCAGCGTATCCTCATGCAGCTCCGCTTCCTCATGAAGCTTGATCGCCATATCGACTCGTCCTTTCAACTTAGACGTACATCACATTTCGTAATCTAAGGGCAGACACAGAGGTGTGCCCTTACTTTCCGCTCACTGGACTCTCAACTAACAGGAATAGAGCATGGATTACAGGATGAACGGATTGGACGCTGGAGGTTGGGGGTGGCGTCTTCATCCTTCATCCTTCATCCTTCTGCTCTCCGCTCTCTGCTCTCCGAAATTGTAGGCTGCGATGGAATGGGCGGCAAAGGAGTTGGCTCAAGACGCTTTCAAGACGTTTTCAAGACGCTTACGAGATACAATAGAGACATCTAAGCTCGCGGTGGTTGTGAAAACGGATAGATATAGGAGGTTCAGATGACACGCGCCTTGAGTGATGGTATTCTTCCTCTTTCTGCTATCATTGACGCCGGCCTACTTTTTCCTGTGGCGTCGCTTTGCCCATGCGCCCTACTGGGGCGGCTATAGTTGGTATTCCTTGGTGACGGGCGTTGCGATCGTGCTCCTGCTCATTTTTTCGGGATCGCTGCCCTGTTCAATCCCTTGCGTCAGCGCATTCAAGAGTTCATCGACAGGCGCTTCTACCGTCGCAAGTATGACGCACAAAAGACGCTGACCGCCTTCGGGCAGACGGTGCGCAACGAGGTGGAGTTGGACAAGCTGACAGGGGAACTGCTGCGGGTTATTGAGGAGACGATGCAGCCGGCTACACGTGTCGTTGTGGCTGCGGGAAGGAGAAGCTCTTAACAGCATGGAGAGAGCGAACATCGGAGTGGAACAATGAAGCGACGTATTGCTGCCCGCGTAGCCTGGTTGCTGTGGTTCTGTACTACTGCTCTAGCAACAGTTGGGCTATTACTGAAGGTCCATTACGGGAATGCTACGCTGGTGGATCTTGTATTCGTGCTGGCTGTTGAATCGGTGCATATAGTAGGTGCCCTCATCGCTGCCCGCAGGCCTGAGCATTTGGTCGGCTGGATCTTCAGTGTGATGGGGATTACGTCAGCCATAGGGTTGTTTGTAGAAGGCTACCAGATGCAGATCAACCAAATGGGTATCTTGCTACCAGGGAGTATCGTCCTATTCTGGTTTTTAGCCCAATCCTGGGTGCTCTTCTTTGGTCTGATTGCCGCCCTCTTCTTCACCTTTCCAACCGGCCAACTGCCAACGCCACGTTGGCGCTACGCGGCTGGCTTGACCGCCCTAAGTTTCCTCCTGACCCTGTTCAGCACCGCCTTCAAGCCAGGACCGCTCCCTCTCCCGGAGGCTGCTGGCCCATCCACTGCTCCTCTCTTGAACCCGCTCGCGGTACATGGAAGTGCTGCGGAAGTCCTCGAGCAAGTTGAAACCATTGGAGGCTACTCCCTTCTCTTCGGTATTATGGCTGCCGTCACAGCACTACTCATGCGATTTCGTCGCTCCCGAGGGATTGAGCGCCAGCAGCTCAAGTGGTTCACGAGTGGTGCCACGCTCTTCGCTATCGTGATGACGCTCAATGTGCTCTTGCGCAATAGCGAGAGTGGAATCCCTTTCGAAATAGTCGATGTTATCACCGGTTTAAGTTTCACCGCTATTCCCATTTCAGCAGGGATCGCCATCCTCAAGTATCGCCTCTACGACATCGACCTTATTATCCGCCGCACACTCATCTACTCGCTCCTCACGGCTGCCTTAGCACTGACCTATCTGGGCACGGTCGTCCTGCTGCAACAGCTCTTCCGTTCCCTCACGGGCCACGATAGTAATGCTGCCATTGTCATCTCCACTCTCGCCATCGCGGCGCTCTTCAATCCGCTGCGCCAGCGCATCCAAGAGTTCATCGACAGGCGCTTCTATCGCCGTAAGTATGATGCACAGCAGACGCTGGCGGCCTTCGGACAGACGGTACGCAACGAGGTGGAGTTGGACAAGCTGACAGGGGAACTGCTACGGGTCATCGAGGAGACGATGCAACCGGCGCACGTGTCGCTGTGGTTACGAAGCGATGCACCGTCCCCAAGTGAGGACATCGGTAACGGGAAGCGGCTCCCCTAACTCCGGGGGCTGTCGCGGAAGCTATGGGAGCTATAGGAGCTGTAGGAGCTTCCAACCTTACCGCTTTTGAACGTCAACATTCATTAGATGGGGGACTCTCACCCCTCGCTTTGCTCGGTCACGTTCAGCCGTTTGACCTGTCCCTTATCGCTATAGCTCAGGTCATAGGCTGCTTCTCGGAAGTCCATGACTAGCTGGGTCCAATCTTCTCCCTTGTCCCAACGGAGACTCAGCACGTGATCATCACTATCCTGGAGCGTGAATGTCCCGTCGAAGGCAGGATGCTCGTTTCTGAAGCGAATCAGCCGCATCAAGTCTTGAACCACCGGTTTCTGCAGGGCTTGTTCCACTTCTGCCCGATCATAGTAATGGCGGTTGATATCCCGCCCCACATGGGTCTCCGCTAGCAATTGCATGTCATTTTCCCCCGCTAGTAGTCCGACGTAGTACACCTGGGGGATGCCCGGGGCAAAGAATTGGATGGCGCGCGCCAGCAGATACTCGCGATCGTTTCTACCCAAGGCATCATAGTAAGTGGTATTGACCTGGTACAAGTCGAGATTAGAGGCCGCCGCTCCGGTCGCCTGGCGGCTCTGACCCCCACTCTTCTCATGGATCGTTTCCACCAAAGCATCAATATACTCTGGCGGTATCAACCCAGCGCTGGAAACAGGGTCGGCGCTGTCGGCTCCAATATCGATCACCCCGATGCCATCATGGGTATCGAGCACGGTGACCGCATTGCGGGGGCTGATCGCCAACCACTTCTTTAGATAACGGGCTGTTCGATTGAAGAAGGCATGCAGGATGAGCGGCGTCAGGGCAAAGTCATAGACACGGTCGACGCGCTTGGCAATCTCGATCTGCTGACGGTAGTAGGAATGTATCTCTACCAGCACCTCGATGCCCAAGGATTTGGTATAGCCAGCGAGCTCACTCATAAACTTGAAGGTTTCCGGGATCATAAAGCAGCTCGTTCCCGGCTTCTTGATGGCATAGCCCACCGCATCGAGGCGAATCATGTTGACGCCGTACTCCTGAAAGGTTTGGAGAATCGATTTCAAGTAGGCTTCCCCCTGAGGATCCAATACATTGATGTCGACTTGCTGGCTGGTGAAGGTGGTCCACAGAATGCGCTTCGTGCCCTTCTTCAGGGTGGCATAGGTAAACGGCAGGCCGGGTCGCGGACGGTAGATGCGCAGCAGATCCTCTTCGGTCGCGCCATTGGGAAAGACAGTGCCCAGGGTCAAGAATAAGCCTGCGAAGGGTGAATCCGCTCCCTTCGCTGAATAGTCCTGGAATTGTGGCGACTCCGCGGACATATGATTGACAATCAGATCGGCCATGACGTCCACATCCCGGCTGAGGGCCTGTACGTCCTCCCAGGAGCCGAGACGAGGATCGACAACCGAATGGTCGATCGGATCGAAGCCCGCGTCCACCCCGTCAATAGGATAAAAAAACGGCAGCACATGCACGCCACCGAAGAGACCCTTCAACGGACCCATCAGGAGGCGGTGCAAGCCGGCGAAACCACCGCCGCTGAGCCGGTCGACATAGGTAATCAACTGGACCTGGTTTCTCATTGTAGCCTCCTTTCCTCCCAGTATATACCATTTTGCCAAATCCACTGAAACGTGCCAGCTCCAACTGTAGTTCATGCACCATGCGACACGCTATCGTTTCGCATCTTCGGCTCGATCGGTTATGCTATCTACCGTAAAACAGTAGAGCAAGGAGGGCTTGATGGCGGTCATAGATGAGAGGCTTCGGGATCGGATTCGGGAAGCGCCGCGAGAGGTGTATCAAGTCATTGTGCGCACGGACGGCGAGACGGGGGAAGTGGCTGAGATATGTAGGAGCCGGGGGATGGTGGTCCATCGAATGTTTAACCTGTTGCCAGGCCTATCCGTTACAGCAAAGGGAGAGGCGCTACTGGAGCTCGCGGATAACCCACACGTCAAACGTATCGAGGCGGATCGCGAGGTTCGTGCATTCTGAGATACCCCCTTCTGCAGCTCCCTATCAGTGCTTGATAGCTTCGACCAAACCCTGTACCATTTAGTCCCCTGCGTTGTCACCTTGGTTACTTTGGAGCAGATATGAACCCTACGAAAATCCACCCAACGCTGCTAGATGCTATCAACCTGACGGCTCGTGCGCCAGAGGGCGAGGCCTATGCGGCTGAAGAAGCAGAGTTCCCTGTGATCGTGCGCTATCGGCCGGAGGGGATTTCTTTCCGTGCCGCCGCACTGAGTCCGGGAGATGATGGGTTGCGAGTCGAGCGGCACTTTGAAATGATGCCAGCGTCGGCTGGCACGGCCACGCGGGAGGAGATAGAAGCCCTGAGTGAATCCGAGGCGGTAGAGATCATCTGGTATGATGAGCCAGTCTATGCGCTGCTGGATACCAGTGTCCCGCTTCTCAACGTGCCATCCATCTGGAAGAGTGGCTACGAGGGCGAGGGTGTAAAGATCTGTATCGTCGACACCGGGGTGGATAGCGAGCATCCCGACCTCGCCGACCGAGTCATCGCGATGCAAGACTTTACCGGTGAGGGGCCGCGCGATAACCATGGTCATGGTACGCACGTGGCGAGCATCGCAGCTGGGAGTGGCGAGGCTAGTGATGGAAAGTATCGGGGCGTTGCGCCTAAGGCCAAGATCCTCGCCGCGAAGGTGCTGCGGGGCAATGCCTCGGGGCGAATGAGCGATGTCATGGCGGGTGTGGAGTGGGCGGTCCAGCAGGGCGCCCAGGTCATCAATCTGAGCTTGGGATCACGTGGCCCATGCGATGGGACGGATGCGATCAGTGTGACCTGCGATGCCGCGGTCGATGCGGGCGCGGTGGTTGTCGTTGCGGCAGGCAACGACGGGCCAAGCATCCAGACCGTTGGCGCGCCGGGCTGCGCGCGCAAGGTCATTACCATCGGGGCTGTGACCGACGAGGATGAGGTAGCCGATTTTAGCAGTCGAGGTCCCACACTCGATGGAAGGGTCAAGCCAGACCTGGTGCTGCCAGGGGTAAGTATCATCGCAGCCCGAGCCGGTGGGACGGACTATGGCTTGATCGTCGACGAGTGGTACACCAGGGATCAGGGCACCAGCATGGCGGCACCGCATGCCACCGGCGTCGCCGCGCTGATGCTCGAAGCGAATCCAGAGCTAACGCCTGAGGATGTCAAGGGAATCATGATGACGGCGGTTCTTCCATTGAGCGTGGATGAAAACATGCAGGGGCAGGGGCGCCTGTTAGCCGCCCGGGCCGTCGAGTTGGCCCTTGCTGGGTCACCCGAGCCAACCCCCGAACCGACCCCTGAGCCGACGCCCAACCCCTCCCCAGAGCCAACACCCGAGCCGACGCCGGCCCCCGAGCCGTCTCCCGGGCCGCAGCAGGATGGATGTCTCGGGTCAGTGATGCGCCTGTTCGGGCGAGGATAACGACTCTAGAAAGGCGAGGTCGACACACATGAACTCAAGGTTGCTCCAGCAGGCGATTACTTGGCTAAGAGGGGCAAGTTCGATTGTGGTATTGACGGGGGCGGGGGTGTCAAAGGAATCAGGAGTACCGACCTTTCGCGATGCTCAAAGTGGCCTATGGGCGAAGTACGACCCGCAGACACTCGCCTCGCCAGAGGGGTTCCGTGCCGATCCAGGACTTGTTTGGCGCTGGTACGCGGGGCGGCGGACGCAACTCGATGGCGTCGCGCCGAACCCTGCCCATCGTGCCCTCGCCCGCCTCGGTGAGCTGAAGCCGGTCACGCTCATCACGCAGAATGTGGATGGGCTGCATCAGCAGGCCGGTAGCCAGAACGTGCTCGAGCTGCACGGCAGTCTCCAGAAGTACAAGTGCCTTGACAGGCGACACCCGGTGGAGGTCGAAGAGGCGACGGCGCTAGAAGAGCCCCCATCCTGCCCTCGTTGCGGCTCCCCTGTTCGCCCGGACGTGGTCTGGTTCGGTGAGATGCTCCCTGCCACAGTGTTGGATGAGGCCACAGAAGCTGCGCTCACCTGTGACCTGATGCTCGTCGTCGGCACGAGCGGCATCGTCCAGCCTGCTGCCAGCCTCCCGCTCTACGCTGCCGAGCAGGGCGCCCACACCATCGAGGTCAACCCCGAAACCACACCCCTCACCCCGTACCTCGACCTGCACCTGCGTGGTGCGGCAGGGACGATTGTGCCACGACTGGTAGCGGGGGTAGAGGCGCAGCAAGAGGAATCGAAGGATTGATGTACCCTTTGAGTGCCTACAGGCTCCGAATCATCTTCCGAACCCTTACCGCGATCCTGGCAGGCGCCGTAGCAACGCCCCTCATCCTCCTCACAGCTGAGCAGTTTCCCATCATAGGAACCGTATTCCTGTACGGGGCACTCAGCTTTTTCTTTGCCTTTCTACTCCCCAAT
>JALZCF010000432.1 GCA_030863245.1 Chloroflexota bacterium | reverse complement strand
CCGACGCAGAGGTGGTGGATTATGCCGACCATCACTCTGGCACCGTGGCGATGAGCCCACAGCGGATCAACCCTTACAAGATCGGACTGGAGCTATTCCGCGACATCGAGGAGCGCTGGAACAAGGGACGGTTCGGCAAGGAATGGGAGGAGTGCGACGACGCCCGCGCGAAACGAGAGTGGGACAAGAAGTTGGGGCTAGGGCGCGAGAAGATCTTCGAGGTGCGACGCATCTACAATGATGTGGGCTTCATCGATACCTTCTTCACACAGGACTTCTGTAATCGCAACCAGCTCTTTACCTACCACTACAATGAGCGAACGGGCCGCTACGAGATTGAGAGCCGGGAATTCGAGGCGATCAAGCAGAAGTTCCTATTCTCGCTCACCAACTTTGGGCAACCGGTGATCGAGGTGGAGGACGCAAACTACGAGAACCGCGGCGCACTCTTGCTCAAGCATCGGTACGAGGGCGTCGAACTAAAACTTGACGAAGCGCGCGATACCCTAAAAAATCTCTTCACGATCTGGCGGCGTCCAGTCTATCTCCACACGATCATTGATGAGTCGCCCCGTCTCCTCAACTTTGATGGCAAGGAACATGCGACGAGACGTATACGATGACGGCTCTTGACGCCGATTGACGCCGATTGACGATATTATTCGACCGATTACACGGTTGCCCCCTATGGGTCAGGAAGAAGGAAGGCACAGCCAGGCACTGGTAGTCACCTTACAGCGTAGCCTTGACTTCAACCTTAAACTGAAAATAATCAATGCTGTTCCCATGCTGAAGGAGGCAGAGAGCCGGTAAACCGACAGTAGCAAGACGTTGAAGGAAGGGGAAAGATGGCCACTCATCCATTGCTCGAATCATTGAAGAAGTCGCCGTCGCGGGCGGCAGAGCATGAAGCTTGGACGATGGAAGCGGATGGGGCCGAAGTAGGTCCGATTGGTATCAAGGCCGATTCGTTGCGGTTGCGCCGTAGTACCCCATCAAAACGTAACGCGAAAGCGCTGGGAGAGGATGTCGCGGAGCGGACCAAATACCTGCTTGAGCCATTAGAGGTCGTTGAGAGCGACGAGCAACAGGCAATCCTTCGTAGTCGCGATCCGGAGGTCAAGGAAGAGGGATGCGACTACTACGAAATGTGGGTGAAGCCGGACGAGGTTTCCGTCGAGCGCTACCAGGGAGCGGTCGGCAAGAAGCGCGAGTCGCGCCCCGTGAATATGACCTGGGAGCAGGCCGAGCGCTTCGTGAAGGACGTAGATGCTGTGTATGACACCCTGCCCGAGGAAGGGTAGGGCCGGCTCGTTACCCGGCGCGTTGACCGAGACGGAAAACAGACTATACTCTTCATCGCACTCACGTGTGACAAAGAAGGGTGCTTTGTTGCAGAAAGGGCCACGCTGCTACGCGTGGCTTTTCTGTTGCTTGGTAGGAGACGACAGGATATCAAAGCATGATGAGTGAGACAAGCGAGACCAAATTCTACGTGCGGGATATCCCCATCTATGGTGACCTCATCCTGTCGCCGATGGCAGGCTACTCGGATTTGCCTTTCCGGCTCATCTGTCATGAGTTGGGCTCTGCTATGAGCTACACAGAGTTTGTCGCCGCAAACGCCGTGCTGGTTGGTGTGGAAACCCAGATGCGGCGGCTGGAGTACGCTGGGCGTGAGTTTCCCGTCGTGATGCAGCTCTTCGACAACGACGTAGGTCGTCTGGTGGAGGCTGGATTGATCTGTGAGGAGCTGGGAGCCGATATCGTCGACATCAACATGGGCTGCTCCGTAAAAAACGTGGCTGGACGGGGTGCGGGTGCGGGGTTGCTGCCGACACCATATAAGATTGCGGAGATCTTCTCTGCCCTCTCCAAGCAGCTAAGTGTTCCTGTCACAGGGAAGATCCGCATTGGTTGGGATGAGCACTCGCTCAATTATCTAGAGGTGGCGCGCATTTTAGAGGACAACGGCGCGTCCCTTATCGCCGTCCACGGACGCACGCAGGCACAGAAGTACAATGGGCAGGCGGATTGGGACGCCATCGCGGAGATCAAGCAAGCGGTGAGCATTCCTGTCGTCGGCAACGGCGATGTGAAGACACGCGAGGATATCGACCGTTGCTTCGCGGAGACTGGTGTGGACGCCATCATGATCGGCCGTGCGGCCATCGGTAATCCCTGGATCTTCCGTCGGAAAGATTGGTGGGAGGTGACCCCCGAAGAGAAGGCAACCTTGATCCGTCGACACTTCCATCTCATGCTCGATTTCTATGGTAAGGAACGGGGCTTGCTGAACTTCCGTAAGCATGCGGTAAAGTATATTCGTGGCACCTCGGGTGCGTCTGCCATCCGCTCGCAGGCGGTTGTCGCCGAAACACCTGAAGAGTTCATTGCGCTCATAGAAGAGTTCGGCGAAAGCAAGCGTTTGGCAGCATAGCCTGGTTGTCCAGGCTATACATCAATTAAGCTGTAACTTCACTGGTAAATGAACAAACAAAAACGAAGGACTTTTATGAAACCATCATTCCAACTCGTCGCACTGTCGCTCGTCATCATAGTAATGGTTGCGTGCGGGGGTGCCCCCGAGACGATCGAGACGACGGACGAAATAACCACTCGCCCCTCTGACACCGCCGAGACGACGACCCTTGAGGAACCAACCGAGGACAGCGGGAGTGCGACGGAGGAGCCGGAGGCATCGACAGAGGAAGCTACCATGGACCAGGAAGGAGAGACAGCAGTGCCTGAGTTACCAACCCTTGGCCCGAATGCCGCAACGACCGACAGTGGACTGACCTTTGAAGATGTGGTCGTCGGCGAGGGGGAGGAGGCGCAGCCTGACCAGCTCGTCACCGTCCACTACACAGGTTGGCTGGAGAACGGAACCCAGTTTGACAGCTCCGTCCAGCGTGGCCAACCCTTCCAGTTTGCGCTGGGACGCGGCATGGTCATCGAGGGCTGGGATGAGGGCGTGCAGGGCATGCGTGTCGGCGGGAAGCGCGTGCTGGCTATCCCGCCGGAGCTAGCCTATGGTGAGCAAGGTACGGGGGGTGTGATTCCGCCCGATGCGACGCTTATCTTTGAAGTGGAGCTGCTGGATACCGAGCCGCTTCCCGAGGTACCCGAGGCGCCTGCCGAGGTTGAAGAGTACATCACGACCGATAGTGACCTACAGTACGCGATCCTGCAGCCGGGTGAGGGAGCGGTCGCGGAACCGGGCGACTTTGTTTCCGTCCACTACGCAGGCTGGCTGGAAGATGGTACAATGTTTGACACGTCCTACTTGCGGGCACAACCCTTGCAGTTCCAATTGGGTGCAGGGCGTGTGATTCCCGGATGGGACGAGGGGGTAACGGGCATGCGAGTCGGCGAAAAACGACAGCTTCGTATTCCAGGCGAACTCGCATATGGCGAACAGGGCATCCCGGGCTCCATCCCACCAAACGCCACGTTAATCTTCGACGTCGAGCTCGTCGACGTTCAGCAGTAAATCTGGCTCTTGACCGTTAGTCGCTTGGAACGTTGCA
The DNA here is from genome assembly GCA_030863245.1 of Chloroflexota bacterium. GTDB lineage: Bacteria > Chloroflexota > Anaerolineae > Ardenticatenales > Ardenticatenaceae > JALZCF01. The sequence continues at coordinate 1,127 of JALZCF010000432.1, read as the reverse complement.
TGCAGGACAGATGCAACGTTCCTTTGTTTTAGGGTAGGTATCATGAGCAAGGATAGCAAAGAGATTGTCTTTGGCACGGGCAAGCTCCCCAACCGGTTTCTTGACTCGCTTCTCTCGCGTTATGGGAGCGACGACCCACGGGTGATAGTACGACCGGGCGTAGGTCTGGATGCAGCGGTACTGGAGTTGGGAGAGCAGCTGCTAGTAGCTAAGAGCGACCCTATCACCTTTGCGACCGACCAGATTGGCTGGTATGCCGTCCACGTCAATGCCAACGACATTGCCTGCATGGGCGCGACGCCGCACTGGTTCCTCGCCACTATCCTCCTGCCTGATCAGAGTTCCGCCTCGTTTATCGAGATGATCTTCGCGCAGATCCACGAGGCCTGCGAGTCGCTGGGCGTATCCTTGGTGGGTGGGCACACCGAGATGAGCTACGGCCTGCAGCGTCCCCTCATCTCGGGCACGATGCTCGGTACCGTTTCGAAGGAGAGGCTCGTCACGCCAGAGAAGGCACGGCCAGGCGATCTGCTCGTTATCGCCCAGGGCATTCCCATCGAGGCCACAGCCATTATCGCCTACGAACGTGCCGACACGTTACGCGAACTCGGCTGGCAAGAGGAGGAGATTGAAGCAGCGCAACACTTCCTGCGGGAGCCAGGTATCAGTGTGGTCGAAGCTGCGCGCGTGGCGACGGAGGCAGTCCCCCTGCATGGCATGCATGACCCGACCGAGGGGGGTGTTGCCACAGGCCTGCGCGAGATGGCGCAGGCGGCTGGTCTCGGCCTCTGGGTCGATGCGGATGCCCTCCCGATACTCCCCATCGCCGATCGGCTCTGCAAGGAGTTTGATATCAACCCCCTCGGCGCCATCGCCAGTGGTGCCCTGCTCCTCGCCGTCGCTCCCGAGCACGGCGACACCCTTCTCAGCACCTTTGAGGGCGCTAATATTCCTGCATCCATCGTCGGTGAGTTGACGGAGGAGAGCGGCGCGTGGCTGGTGAGCGACGGCAACCGAATTCCCCTTCCCGAGTTTACGGTGGATGAGATCACAAAGCTATTTTGAGGTGTCGACCGATGAGGAGCCCCACCATGGCGAGCAGGAGCACTGCGAGCCTTGACAAGTCT
>JALZCF010000396.1 GCA_030863245.1 Chloroflexota bacterium | reverse complement strand
ATATGCCAGAGGCCAGGCGATGTGCCCAGCGGGTGGTTTCGGGGAGCTTGTAGCGTGTGGTGCAGCGCAGAACGTATTCAATGGCAGTGGGGAGGCTGATGCGGTGGCCGATGGAAATGTAGAGTGGCTTGACATTGGTGCGGGTGCGGAGGGCAGCGCCAATCACCTCGTCGCCGTCATAGAGGGGTACCCAACTCCCCTCCTCTTTGGGTACGGGTGCATGAGTGCCGATGAGACGACTCTTGGCTACGCCGATAGAGGGCAGGTCGGTTAGCACACCAAGGTGAGTCGCCAGTCCCAGGCGTCTGGGGTGGGCGATGCCCTGCCCGTCGCAGAGAAGCATGTCCGGGAGTGTCTCTAGTTGCTCCAGGGCGTCAAGGATGGCTGGGACCTCGCGGAAGGAAAGCAGACCGGGAACGTAGGGCATGCTGGTGGGGCGACGGGCGATGGAGTGCTCGTGCAGTTCCAGGTCGGGAAAGGTCAGCACCGCCACAGCGGCACGCGTAACGGTGTTTCCCTCCTCAAAGCCAACGTCTACCCCGGCGACGTAGTTCACCTCTCCAAGCCGGTCCTCAGTCACCACCTTATCCTGTAGCTCTCGTTGGATAGCAATGGCCTCTTCGGCTGTCACGTCCCAGGGATGTTGAGATTCGAACTTCATCGTGTACCTCGATTAGTAGATGGCGGAATATGGTATGTGCTAGAGCGTAAAACATAAAATGTGGTGTGTTTAGTTAGTTGGAATGGGGCGTGACGGTGTGAATCTTGCCGTCCGCAGAGTAGTAGCTTATTAAGGGTGATAGGGAACAGGTTACTATGGACAACGGGGAAGAAGCTGGACGCCTCATCGTGTATGGACACGATTACTGTACGTTGGCCTGGCTAATGGCAGAGGCGCTGGAGAAATTCGACATTCCCCATGAGTGGCGTGATATCTACCGTGGCGATGCGCGTTACAAGGAGGAGTTGCGCGAGCTTGCAGGTGGCAATCTCTCCGTACCTACCGTCGTCTTCCCGGACGGTACTGTCTGGGTTGAACCTCATCCCGATCGCGTTCTCGACAGGTTGGGGATCGAGCGCCCAGGGCTTGGTGACCGTATCAAAGGGTGGTTGGGATTGTAGATAGCAACTGGTGCAATTATGCAAGACGAACAAATACTCCGTCGTACCCTCGACCGGATCGATGGGCGCGGCTACAAGGCTTACAAGGATATTCATGGAGCGTATGATCTCGGTCGCTTCACGCTGCACATTGATTACGTCCAGGGCGACCCGTTCGCATCACCGTCCAAGGTGCGGGTGCGTGTGCCACAGGGTGTGGCAGGCCTGCCGAAGGCGCTCTTTGCCAATGCCGTGCGGCGGGTTGCGCTGGAGGATTGGCTGGCGCGACGGGTGAATAGGGCGATTCGGGGTGTGGCGCGGAGGGATCGAGGGAGTGGCAAGAGTGGTCTGATCGCGATTGACGCGGGGGGGCAGGAGGTGCTGGAGCGTACGGCGGTGGTCGTTACGCCAGAGTGGGTGGAGGCTCGGCTCCATGTGGGGCTGCCTGCGCGGGGACGGAAGGTGATGGGCCGCCAGGCGGCGGAGATGCTACTCAAGGAACTGCCGGAGATCGTGGAGCAAGGGTTGCTCTGGGAGAATCTGCTACATGGGGTGGGCAAGCGCTTCGTGGCGACGGTGGAGAATTACGAGCACATCCGCCAACAGCTGGACGATAGGGGCCTCATCGCCTTTGTGGCTGATGGCGCTATTTTGCCGCGCGAGAGTGGCGCGAGCGACCGTCCGCTTCCTAATGAGGAAGCGGTCCCTTTTCGCGCGCCCGACTCCCTGCGCGTGACCATCGAGCTCCCCCATCCGGTGAAGGGGGAGAAGCAGATCACGGGGATGGGCGTTCCAAAGGGCGTTACTTTGATCGTGGGCGGTGGCTACCATGGGAAATCTACGTTACTTCAGGCTTTGGAACGTGGCGTCTACCCCCATATTCCTCATGATGGACGCGAGTACGTGGTAACCAATCAGAACGCGGTGAAGATCCGTGCGGAAGATGGGCGGCGTGTGGAGCGGGTGAACATCAGCCCCTTTATCAGTAACCTGCCCTATGGACGGAGCACCGTCGCTTTCTCTACAGATGACGCCAGTGGCAGCACCAGCCAAGCGGCAAACATCGTCGAGGCGCTGGACGTCGGCGCGCAGGTTCTGCTGCTTGACGAGGACACTTCCGCTACCAACTTCATGGTGCGCGATGCGCGCATGCAGGCGCTCGTCCACAAGGAAAACGAGCCGATCACCCCCTTCCTCGACCGCGTGCGCGAGTTGTACGACCGCTTCGGCGTCTCGACGGTTCTGGTTATGGGTGGCAGCGGCGACTATTTTGATGTGGCGGATACGGTGATCATGATGCGCGATTACCTGCCGTACGACGTGACGGAGGACGCAGAAGCGATCGCCGCTACCTATCCCACACAGCGCGAGCGGGAGGCCGCTGAGCCGATGGATCTCAGTACCGTACGCATCCCGCTGGAGGAGAGCTTCGATCCCTCTCGTGGGCGCCGCGACGTCAAGATCGACGCCAAGGCGCTCGATCTCATCCTCTTTGGTCGCGATCCCATCAACCTGCGTGGCGTCGAGCAGATCGTGGATTGGAGCCAGACGCGGGCTATCGGATATGCGATCCACCTTGCCACCGAGCGCTTCATGGACGGGCGCACCTCCCTCCCCGAGGTCGTCGAATCTGTCGAGCGCTTCTTCGACGAGCAGGGTCTCGATGAGCTCGACCCCTTCCATCGCAACGAGCACCATCCTGGCGATTTTGCTCGCCCGCGGAGGTTTGAGATTGCGGCGGCGATTAATCGGTTGCGGACGGTGGAGATGAGACAGGAGGGGGATTAGAGACTGGAGACTGGAGATTGCGGAATGTGGATTGCGGATTGCGGAATGATTCAAGTG
>JALZCF010000384.1 GCA_030863245.1 Chloroflexota bacterium | reverse complement strand
ATCGCGCCGTTGATCGTCAGGAAGCATTATCGTGTACCGCGACCGGATATAACGCCAGGAGAGCCTGACATGAAATGGCGCGCAACGAAAATATTCGCGCGCACTTGCTGCCAAGCAGGCCTGAGTTCTTGTTAATCATATCACAAATGATGAGAGTGAGGTACGCACCTTGCTTTATAGCGCTTCAGTTTGATATGTTCCAGGTCTACTTTCCCTGTTCCTAAAGAGTTCTTTGCTATCCCGGGTCAATCACAAGGAAGCATACCTTCCAGGGTCGCAGGGGTGCAGGAGGATGGTCGCGTAGAAATGCTCGGAGTACGGAGTCAGGCTGCGGCGCGGCACGAGGTGGAGCACTCTTTAGAAGAACTCCACGATCTCGTCGAATGCCATCGCGCCTTGGAAAACGAGCCCGAGTCCGCCGCGGAAATGCGGCGGCGATTCTGCGTTGTGATAACCGATGCTGAGGCAGTTTTGGGTGAGGAGACACTAGGCCATTTTGTTGCCGGTCACATCACACCGGACGATTTTGCAGGCGTTGAGTGGGAAAGGGTGTCGCAGGTAGTTACCCTTCTGGAGCTCTTTTGTGGTTTACAGGATCGGGGGCACTTGAGTCCCGCTCAGGTAGATACGTACGTGCGTGAACTGGTGCGGCACGCAGGGCGAGCCTTCGAGCGACGGGGAGAGGATGCAGAATTATTTGCCCTGTTTCAACAGATCGCGTTCCCACCCAGTATGCTGGATGAGGAGCTGACGCGGCTCCGTAAGCGCGCACGCCTTTATGAAATGAGGCGCGTCGAGAAACGCCGCTGGCTCCTCAAGGCTGCCCTAATCCTCCAGATCCTCTTTTGCTTCGTGATCGCGCCGCTCCTCTTCGTTCACTTCGAGAACCGGGCAAGAGCAGAGGTGCCACCACAAGCTATTACCGGATCGACCGAGAACAACGAACCCACTCTTGCTCTGGCGTACAGCGATGCCCTTTACTGGGCGATCCAGACGGGCACCTCCATCGGCTATGGGGATATCACCCCCCTTGCCCCGCAGAGTAGAGTTCTGGCTTCCGCTCTGCGTCTGACAGGGATCCTTGCTGTTGCTCTGATAGCAGGGCTAGTTCTCAATCCCTTTGGACCCCGAGCGCTACTAGATTACAAGTGAGGTCTCTATGATTTTCAATCTGTGGTTTGTGATTGTAGGTGGAATCCTGATAGCTATGGCCTTGGCCAACACGAAGCTCAGCCGTTTGCCGCTCAGCACGGCAATGCTGTACCTGGCACTCGGGTTTATCCTTGGCCCCGTCAGCTTAGGTCTTTTCCGTGTACATCCGGTGGAGCACTCCGCCTTCCTGGAGCGGCTGACCGAAATCGTGGTTATCATCTCTCTCTTCTCGGCCGGTCTGAAGCTGCGCACGCCGCTGCGTGACGGGCGCTGGCGGCTTCCGGTCCGCCTGGCGTTTCTGTCTATGACGATCACGGTCGCGCTGATTGCGCTGGCCGGTACGACCCTGCTCCATCTCCCCTTGGGGGCGGCCATCCTCTTGGGGGCAGTGCTCGCCCCCACCGATCCGGTTCTCGCGTCCGACGTTCAGGTGAAACACCCGGAGGATCGCGACCGGCTACGGTTCGCCCTCACAGGCGAGGCCGGCTTAAACGACGGGACAGCCTTTCCCTTTGTCATGCTGGGGCTCGGATTGTTGGGGCTACACGAGTTGGGGACGTGGGGGCTGCGCTGGGTGCTCGTGGACGTTATCTGGGCCATTACGGCGGGATTGGCTATCGGGTGGGTGCTGGGAACAGGCGTGGGGCGCCTGGTGATCTACCTGCGGCGGGAGTACAAAGAGACAGTTGGCACCGATGATTTCCTGGCCTTGGGGCTCATTGCCCTTGCCTATGGCGTGGCGCTGCTCCTCCACGCTTATGGTTTTCTGGCGGTGTTCGCCGCAGGGCTGGCCCTCCGTCGCGTGGAACGACTTCACAGCGGGGACAAGCCTACCAAGCCGGTCGCGGCCCTGGCCGCGGTCGGGGAGGCGGAGGAGCTTGCCACCGATCCCAAACAAGCGCCCGCCTTTATGGCACATGCTGTGTTGGGCTTCAGCGAGCAATTGGAACGCTTTGGGATGGTGGGGGTCGTGTTGATCC
>JALZCF010000376.1 GCA_030863245.1 Chloroflexota bacterium | reverse complement strand
GCCTTGAAGGGACGAACGCGACTACCGTCTGCCTCAATCAACAGGGCATCCACATCATCACGTGCTGCCAGCGCCGCCACCTGCTCCACCGACAATCCGCGCGCCTTGCCATCCTCCCACTCCACGTCGGTTGACGTGACGAGGCACTGCCCATGCTCGTCCAATAGCGCACCGAGCCTCCCCCACTTACCAGCTGCGCACCAAGCAGGACTCTGCGCGCGCTGTGAGGCAAAGAGCCGCGTGGTCGTCGTCGTCACCACACGCTGCCCCTGCCCCGCCAACTCATCCGCCAGCATGAACATCGCCGTCGTCTTGCCACCCCCACCGACGAAGGCGACAATGGCCTTACCCTCAAAAGTATCGAGACGAAAGGCACGAGCCAGGAACTCTATACCGTCACCTCCCGATAAACCAACCATACCTCACTGCCCATCGGATCACTCACACAACACCCCCACACCCCTACACCCCTACGCTCCCACTGCCGTTCCGCTTCCCGCTCCCCGCTCCCCGCTCCCCGACTTCTCCCGGCTCAGCCACGTCAGCACAGCCTCCACAACGCCTCCGCCAACCGCAAGCGCCTTGTCGGAGATCTTGCGCGTATCAACGTCCGGGCGAGGATCGAGGTCTCCGATCTTCATGCCCGCAGGCACTTCCACATCGTCCGCAATGAGACCGCGCAGCAACCCTTCAAAGGGCGCGACAACTGTCGCCGGCTCGCTAGTCGGGTCGCTAGGATGAATTGTGGCAATGGTATCCCCCCGTCGCACCACCTCTCCAATCTGATAATGGCCTTTCACACGGCCGGCGATGGGTGCACGCAGCACCCGCGCCGCCGCTTTGTCTTTGATGATTCCAGGTGTACCCGTATTTGGCTGCGCGCCGCCCTCCCAGATCACCCGCCCCAAGTCATGTCCACGCATCGTTTCCACCACCGCATGCACATCCTTGCCAGCCGTGAAGCCGGGACCCAGCCCCACGACAAAACGCGCATCGTCGATCGCCGTGTCGATGTTCCGCTTTGCGAGCCGCGCATCCACGACAACGGCAGGGCGGAGGCGCGGAATGCTTTGACCTTCGGGATCCACCATCACGGCCACATCGCCTTTATGGGCAAGCAGGCGCGCCTCCTTTGGATCCTCTACGTGGTAGGCGACCACTTCCTCTACCTCAACCGTTCCCTTGCGGATCGCCTCAGCAAACGCAACGGTGCGCCGCACCACCGATGGCTCGGGCAGCTCCAACATTACAATCGGAAATCCCGCTCGGTGGAGCCGTACCGCTACCCCCGTTGCCAGATCGCCTGCACCGCGGATCACGATCAATTGTTCCTGGAACAGCATTAACTCATCTTCTCCACACTGCTTCCGCCATCTATCCCCAATTTTCCACAGTTATCCAGCACTTTTCCACAACGGGAGTGGAAAAACCTCCTGGCATCTTGTACGTCTGGGAGGTTACTCTGAGGGGGTCCCGCCAATCGGTTCATCCGCTCCCCCACCTTCGTAATCTGGACGCTCAGTAGGCTCGGGGAAGTAGGACTCATCCCCCTCGTCCTCGTACGTATGCCCACCCCAGAGCAATTCATCCGGCTCATCCACTCTCTCATTGTTTCTCTGGAGCGTGGCGAGCACTCGGTCAGGCGTGAGTGGGATCTGATCGAACCAGACATCTGTCGCATCATGCAGGGCACTGGCGATGGCTGGTGCGATGGGGATAAAGGGCATCTCTGCCATCCCCCGCGCACCCCACGGGCCCTGGGGGTCAGGGATCTCCAGGATGACACTCTCCGTCTCGTGCGGAATATCAAAGACGGTGTGAATGAGGTAGGTGGAGAAGTGGGGTGTCAGCACCTTCCCCTCTTTCGTTACGAAATTCTCCATGACGGCGTACCCTGCCGCTTGCACGACGCCACCCTCGATCTGTCCCTCGATGAGGCGCGGATTGATAGCCTGGCCCACATCGTCAGCACAGACCACTCGCAGGATGTCGATCTGTCCCGTCTCGACGTCCACCTCCACCTCTACGGCTTGCGCTACGTACCCGTAAGTAACGTTTGGATCGGATTCGCCCGTCTCCGGATCAAGGGACGTGGTCGCACGCGGCTTGTAGCGAAAGGTAGCCGTCGCAGGGCGGATCTCATCCTGCCACTGCCGCAATGCCTGCCTGGCCGCCCCATGGATGGCGTTGCCCGCCATGAAAGTCATCCGGCTGGCACTAGAGGAACCACTGGAACCCACCTGGTCCGTATTGTCAGCCATCAACTCCACCCTATCGACCGATACCCCTACCGCCTCGGCCGCCATCTGCCGGAAGACCGTGTGCGCGCCCTGCCCCACATCCGCGCCCACCTGCTTCACCACCACTCTCTCAATCTCGCCACCACCATGCAACTCGACCGTTGCCCACGCCTCCTCGGCCGCACCAAAGGAGAAACCCACATTCTTGAAAGCCGCCGCAAATCCAATGCCACGGCGCTTCGCTGACTGTGGCGGTTGGATATTGGAAGCAACACTATGCTCGCCCTCGGCTTCACGCCACGCATTACCATCTCGCCCCGCTCCCCGCTCCCCGCTCCACGGACCCCGCTCCCACCGCCCGCCATCCACCTGCCGCCAGCCCGCCGCACGTGCGGCCGCCTCGATGACGGGAGCCATGGTGACGCCAGGCGGGAGGATAGCCTGCGTCGTAAGGCGGGAACCTTCTCGGAAGCAGTTCTTCAAGCGCAGTTCGACCGGGTCCATGTTCAGTCGCTCCGCCAGTTTGTTCATCTGTAGCTCGGCGGCGAAGTGTCCCTGTGGCGCTCCGAAGCCGCGGAAGGCACCGCCTGGCACGTTATTGGTGTAAACGGAGTAGGAATCAATGTGCGCTGCCTCCCATATGTAGGGGCCGGTTACGGTCAGGTGGGAGTTGCCGAGCACTTTGGTCGAGGTATAGGCATACGCACCCGCGTCCTGGATGCACTCAGCCCATGCTGCAATGAGACGGCCCGACCAAGAAGCACCCCAGCGAGTACGGATAATGTAGGCGTGGCGCTTGTGGTGGCCGATAATTGACTCCTCGCGGCTCCAGATGATCTTGATTGGCCGGTTGAGCTTCCACGCGGCCAGCGCAAGCACGATCTGCACGCTCATGTCCTCACGCCCACCGAAGGCGCCCCCGATAGCGCTGTACTCCACTCGAATACGCTCCTCCGGTAGGCCGAGCGAGTGAGCAATCTGCTGGCGATCCTCATGCATCCACTGCCCAGCCACGTTGACCACAATCTGTCCTGTCTGCTCATCGATCCAAGCAAGACCGGCCTCTGGCTGCAGGTAGGCATGCTCCTGCATGCCGGTGCGGTAGGTTCCCTCTACCCAGACGTCCGCATCTGCGAAGTAGGCATCGATCGGGTCATCGCCCAGGCGAATCTGGTACTTGAGGAGAATGTTGGAATCGCCTTGCTCGGGATGGATGACGTAGGCGTCAGGCTGCATGGCAGCGATGGGGTCATCGATGACAGGCAGATCCTCGTATTCGACCCCGATCAGGTCACGCCCCTCCGTGGCTGCCTGTTCCGTCTCGCCCACGACCAGGGCTACCTGGTCCCCTACGAAGCGTACTATGTCACCGCAGAGCACCGGTTGGTCGGATATAATCAGCCCGTACTCGTTTACTGGCACATCCTCGGCTGTGAACACGGCGATAACACCGGGATGCGCCTTTGCCTTGCTAACATCGATGCTCTTGATACGTGCATGGGGTCGCCCGGCAAAGAGAATCTTCATGTACGCCTGCCCTGGCATGTCAATATCGCCTGGATAATGGGCGTGGCCCGTTACCTTCTCCAGCGCGCCATAACGTGTCTTGCTACTTCCGATAGCACGAAATACTTCCGTCATCTGCTCATTCCCACTGAAGGTTCGCGTCGTCTCGCAAGTGATTATGCTCAGAAGAGCCGATTTTCACGAATCAGCCCTTCTCTTGGTAGAATGAAACACCTTCTGTAGAAAGCAAGCAGAGGAGGTAGGCGTGTGAAGCAAGAGAATCAGCCGGTACTGCTACCGCCTTACGCTACCCGTCCTCCGCATGGTGCTGTTGCCGAACAACTCGCGCGTCGGGTAGCAGCCGCGCTACCGAAAACCCTCGTAAGATTATGGGCCGAGCGCGGGCGCGGCGTGTTGATTATCGATGACGATGAGCCTCCTCGGTTCCAGCCTGGACACTTCTTCTGGCGCCATGTTCAGGGGTGGGGAGCCATTTACCTCCCACCTAATTGTGAGCCATCAGTCTTGTGGGAGATGGTAAGTATCTGGCTAGACTATTTCGCGGGTAGCTTCGGTGGTGTGCAGCGACTCACTGAAGGGTACGGCGCAACACATGCCCTCGACGAGGCTGCCACCCACCTCGCCAAGACGCTTGCGTTGGGCTATGCCACCGACTATTTCGGCACGGATGATCCCACCCTACTCCTTCCTCGCGCCATCGCCGCCTACCAACTCGATCAACACACCTTTAGCGCCGCTGATCCTATGCTCACTAAATGGCTACGCGGCACACTCTTCGATGAGGGCTTTTGGCGGAAGGTCGCCTGTGAAGCGTAGCCCGTCGAGCGGGGAGCAGGCTAGCTTCTCCGGTCCAATTCATCAGGTTGAACGTGCGCCTGGACGACACGGTGGGCGATGGCGCGGAAGCGGCCCCAGTCATGCCAGGGACTGTCGAGGCGCTCCAACTGATCTGCGACGGCGGCGAGGGTGTTAAGGGGTGCCGTTTTGGTAGCCTCGATCTCACCATCGTGGCTCGGCTGGAGCGGTTCATCGCTGAAGGGCAGGAGGAAGATATGGGTCGCACAGCGGAATATCTCATGTTCGCACTCCATCTGGTAGGTCAACAGAGCGACGTAGCGACGCACCGGTAACGCTAGCCCTACCTCCTCTACCGGTTCCCTCATGATTGCCTCTCGCACGCGCTCGTTCGGCTCGATCCCTCCCGTCGGCAATCGCCAGCCGTCTGGCGGGTAGTGCGCCTTTCGGTGCAATAACAGACCACCCGGTCGCGGTAACAAAAACATCACCTCGCGATGCCACCCCGGCCACCTCTCACCCCACGCCTCCCAGAATTCCCGCCGTATCTGCAACCCCACATGCTCCCGAACCGGCTCCCCCCACTCCGCTGCCATCCCCACCACCTCCGCCTCATCCACAACCCTCTCCCAATCAATCATCGATTTCTCCTAATCTACGTTGTACCGTTCCGCTCCCCGCTCCCGGGTAGCAGGCAGCAGGTGGCAGGCAGCATGTTGCATGTAACATGACTTGCCTCTTTGCCTCTTTGCCTCTTTGCGTCTTTACGTGCACCCCCTCACCCCCATCCCCGCCGTTTTCATCCTTCATCCTTCATCCTTCCGCTCTCCGCTCCCCGCTCCCTGCTCCACGAATCCCTGTGCTATAATGCAACAAACGACTATTTTAGAGGGTTTATCTGTCGACGTGTATCTAAAGGGAGCAAGTCGCGAAAAGTCGAACTGGCGGCTCCGAATCTGGTTGCTGCTGGCGTTGGCTTATGCCTCCACAGGACTCGCATGGTGGATGCAGGAGCACCCAACGGCCCTCTTCGGGGCCGAGGCGACACCCACCGTGGTCGTCACGGAGGAAGCTGTCCGCGAGGTCGCTGTCGAGATAATGGAGCGGGGTGACCTTTACTTCGATCAGGGCAACGTCACTGCTGCACTCGAATCTTATGAGGAAGCCGTCGCCGCAGATCCGAACATGGCGACGGCGTATGCACGCTGGGGTCAATTACTGAACCTCCGCTATGAAAGTGATGAGGCATTGATTCGTACCGAGCGTGCTATCTCGCTAGCGCCAGAGGATCCAGAGGTGCTGGCAGCGCATGCCATGTCTCTTACATGGACGAAGGAGTTTGCGGAGGCCATCCAATACGCCGAGCGTGCGATTGCCGCAGATCCAGAGTATGGTGCTGGGTATGCTTTTCTCGCAGAAGCGTATATCGATAGCCAGCAGTATGACGCGGCGCTTGAGACAGCTCATCAAGCAGTCGAGATCGATCCAGATAGCGTCTGGGCATGGCTGAACCTCGGGTATGTGCTGGAGAATTTTGGGCGCTATGAGGAAGCCGTCGCTGCCTACGAGGAAGCCATCGCCGTCAAACCGCTCTCGTACATCTACAACAGTATCGGGCGCATTCAGGTTTATAATCAAGAGTATGATGCGGCGATCAAGTCCTTCAAAGAGGCAACTATCGTTGATCCGCGAAATCCGGAAGCCTATGCGATGTTGGGCCGTCTCTACATTGGGCTAGACAACCCAACCGCAGCGGAGGATTACATCGAGCAGGGTATCGAGCAGGATCCGACCTTCGGTCTCAACCACGCCCTGCTGGGGCAGATTTACTACTCCCAGCTTAACTTTGAAGCGGCCATCGAGTCGCTGGAGAAAGCTATCAGCTTTGGCTATTCCAACGAGGGCGTCTTCTACCAACTGGGCCTTGCCTACGCCTACCTCGAACAGTGTGACCAGGCAGTGCCGTGGCTCGAGCGTGCGCTCGAACAGAATCCTGACTCCGGCCCTGCTCAGAGTGGCATGGAACTGTGTAACCCCGGATCCGAACCGACCTCGATGTTGGGCAGATAGGGCACCTTTCGAGGGAGCAGATGCCAGAACTACCGGAAGTGGAAACCGTCGTGCGAGACCTACACCGCGCAGGGCTTGTGGGCCGAGAGATTGTTGATGTCACGGTGCGATGGCCCCGATCTCTGGATCGACCATCTATAGAAGAGGCACGCACGCGCCTACGGGGAGCGCGGGTGGAGGATATTCGTCGCCGGGGAAAGTTCATCATCATCGATCTGTCCACGAGGGGGGCCCTGTTGATCCACCTCCGTATGACGGGGCAACTAGACATCCAACCCTCGGACGAGCCGATCGACGAGAAGCATCACCAGGTACTGTTGCACCTGGATCAGAATGAGCAGCTCCGTTTCCGTGACACGCGCAAGTTTGGCCGTTTCTACCTGGTGGAGCACGAAGATGAGGTGGTGGGCGATCTCGGTCCCGAACCGATCGATCCCTCCTTCACCTTGGAGCAGTTCCGAGAGATGATGGCGGAGCGACGAGGCATCATCAAGCCGCTACTACTGAACCAGAAGTTTGTCGCGGGGCTGGGCAACATCTATGTGGATGAGGCACTCTTCCGCGCCCGTATCCACCCAGAGCGCACGGCTGACACGCTGACTGATTCAGAAATCAGGGTTCTCTTTGATGAGATGCGGGCCGTGCTAGAGGAGGGAGTCCGCAACCAGGGTACCACACTGGGCGAGGCGAGCACGAACTACTATAGCGTCGCAGGCCGGGCGGGCAGGAACAAGGATAACCTGCAAGTCTTCCGACGTACCGGACAACCCTGCCCCAGTTGTGGAACCCACATCGAGCGCATCGTCGTCAGCCAACGCAGCACGCACTTCTGCCCCAACTGCCAGCCACCGCCCGACCGGGAGCCGCAAGGACAGACGTAGAGAGCAAGGGGGCAATCTCCAGAGTTATACCCTTTCTAGTGCAGAATCAATGTACCCGCTCGGGAATCAATCTCCAATCTCTAATCTCCAGTCTCCACTCTCCACTCTCGAATCATTCCGCATTCCGCACTCCGAATTCCACAATCCCTAGTCTCCAGTCTCCAATCCGCATTCCCCATTCCCCATTCCGCATTACTACCGAATCTGCACCTGTGAGCCGAGTTCGATCCTACGAGCTTGGGGTGCAGTGGTGAAAGACCAGGCATGGGTGTCGCCATTTACGGTGACTGAGGCCGTGTAACTTGCGTCCGGCAGGAGCGGATCGCGAGGCATTAGCACGATGGCGTCACGCAAGTCGAGCACGATCCGCCCAACGTGCTGCGCTTGGCCGTCAGGGTTGACGTAGCTGCTCTCATCGAAGACACAGTGCTCGAGCGGTAGACCGTCCCGCAGGAAGGAGTGAGCCGTTACTGCAGGGGTTACATTGCCTGCCTCACCCATCCCTGGCCCCACCTGCAGGATAACCGGCGGCCCGGTAGGCCGCACGTAGCCGGGGCAACTCGTTAAGGGATCCGGCCACTCCTGGCCTTGATGGTCCAGGAGGTGCACCTCATTGCCGGACGGGTACGTGAGCGGAAAAGCGACTGTCGAAGGCACGACATCGAGGCCACGTTCGATATCCAATGTCGCTGCCATTTCATAACCGCCATCTGCTTCCCGGTAGCTTCCATAGCCTACCTGTCGAAGTGCCGGATCGATGATGGCCACCGCGTGGAAGGGTGCCTGCATCCACCAATTGATGGCCTCTGGATCGGACATAGCGTTTGACGCCGCTAACACGTTGCCGTTCTCGGCTGCGATGTCTCCCTCTATCGTATACCAGGGATTGTTGGGATCTTCATCGTGCCCGACATAGTCATTTTTCACCATGTAACGTGCATGGAGCCAGTCACCATAGCTCCACTCTGGGTTCTCTGTGACCGAGGGCACGGACGCCATCTGACGGTAGCTGTTCACCGATAGTAGCCAATCCGCTGTTTCCCCCCCGTTACTAGTTGGCGTGGGGTTCAGCATGGGTTCAGGCTTGAGGGTGATGGGCAGGTACTCCCGCGCAGCCAGCACATTGCTGTCTCTGCCACTTGTTGCAGCCCGTACGAAGGGGACGACGCCAAGCAATAGAAGGAGAGCCAGAGCAGGCAGTAGCAGCCCTCTTCTAGGGGAGCTCCTCATGGCAGTGCTCTCCTTTCCCGACCCAAAGCCTTAAAATGGGTAGACGTGCGTTCCAACGTGCTCACGTTCCCTCGCGCTGTTGCCCTATGTACGCACCGATAATGCTTCCCGCTAAGCCTGCCATCAACGCAGGAAAATACCCTAACAGCGCCATCACCCCGATGAAATCCTCATGGGCCGAGAAGATGTTCGAGGCCCCGTCTTCCGGCGGATTCACGATGCCAAACAGAATGGCGAGGAATACAGCGACGGGGATACCGAGTGACACCCAACACCCCCAACGC
>JALZCF010000373.1 GCA_030863245.1 Chloroflexota bacterium | reverse complement strand
GTGTTATAGACCGCACGCACTCCCTCCGGCAGCCTCAAGCGGACCGTTGCCCTGTTGTTGTTCCAGTACACACGATACGACGTGTCGGCCTTGTGAAATTCGTACCCTTCCAGCCCCTCATCGTCGAGAACATCGGTAAGGATCGCGCCGTCGAGGAGGGTTGATATGAAACGAAGGGCCTCGTATGCGGGACGTGGTGTCTCGTCCTCTGTGAGCAAGCCCCCGTGTCGCCAACCAGGCCCGTCGAGGGTGTACCAGACAGCGCCCAGCAGGCCATTGGCCCAAGCGCGCGTATACAATCGCACAAGGTAGGAAGCCTGCGCGGCGTGGAAGTCCTCGCTGGGACAGAGGGGATTGCTGGGATGGCAGAGAAGGCCTCCCTCATTCATCAAGATCGGCTTGTCGACGCCGTAGCGTGCCATCACCTCTTCGATGAAACGAAGCTTACCGAGAAGCAGCCCTCCTCGGTGCTCCCAAGCGGTTCCTGTCACGTCACTATCTGGCACGTCCGGATTCCAATAGGGGTAAGCATGGTAGGCGACGACATCGAAGTAGGCCGCACCGCCATTCTGTAGGATGCCCTCCAAGAAGTTCGAGGCCTGGCAATCCTTCCCTTCAGGCGGTCTTGTCGGATCGCAGTCTAGCAGGAGACCGCCTATCACAACCTCTACCTGTGGATTGACAGCCTTCATGGCGGGATAGACATGCTCTAGCATCTCCGCGTAGTAGCCACCCCCATACAATGCGTCACTCTGATCGCCCCAGCAGCCAAAGGGCAACGTGCTGTCAATCAACGTGGGATCCACGTCCGGCTCGTTGCCGATCTCCCAGTAGCGGACATTATAGGGCGGGGCGCTGTAGCGCGTCACCAACTCACCCAAGAAGCTGGCAAATGCGTCGAGTGCCTCCTCACGGATCGGCCCACACAACGCTCCTGGTACCTTCTGCGCCCACTCCGGTGTCCCGCGAACGATCACGATCGGTGTAAGTCCCGCATCGGAGAGCGCACGAAGGTCGCGCTCGACTGTTGCCAGGGTTGACCAATCTCGCTCCCCCTCCGTCCGCTCCACCTCATGCCACACAATGCCGTTGTACCGCACCCACGAAACGTTAGCCTCATGCGCCAGCTCCAGAACCTCCGGCACTCTACCCCGGCTGATCTCCACCCCAAAGACGGACTCATCATAGGGCCGCTGGATGACCGGCGGCACAGGAGTTGGGGTGGAAGTACTCTCTGCTGTCACAGTATAAGTGGGCGGAACCGACGTACTCGTCGGTACCCTAGTCTCTTCTGCATGGCCCTCCGTTGGAGTAAGCACAACCTGCCCCAACGGCGCCAGACTCGTTGCCCCACACGCGACGAGGAGCATCAGGAGCAGTAAGAGGAGGCTAGAAGCGATGGAATTTCGTGCGTATATCATAATGGGTAACGTTATAGCATTGTATCGGCTGTTTGCAATCGTTGGCTAGGATCTTGCGCGTGAGTATGGACATCCTATTATAGCAGTTCCTATCGCAGGATTTCTCCATCGGATGTCTTTCCTTGAATAGCGACGAAGAGACAACTATGACACCGCCCAACATCTTGCTCATCATGGCCGACCAGCTAATGCCCTTCCTGATGGGAGCCTACGGCCATCCAGTCGTGAAGACGCCGCACTTGGACCGGTTGGTAGAGGAGGGCGTGCGCTTCGATGCCGCCTACACTCCCTACCCGCTCTGTGCGCCCGCGCGTGCCGCCTTCATGACGGGCAAGTATGCCTCCAGCCTCGGTTGCTACGACAACGCTGCCGTATTCCACGCGGACGAGCCAACCCTCGCCCACTACCTAACGAATGCGGGCTACGAGACCGTCCTGAGCGGCAAGATGCATTTCATCGGTCCGGATCAGTGCCACGGTTTCCGCCACCGGTTGACTACGGATGTCTTCCCGGCCGGCTTAGATTGGGTTCCTAGCGTCGATGAAGAGGGAAGGTTTCCGCGTGGCGGTCACGCGCGCAACTACGTCCCCCCTAACGTGGGGGTGCGCCCGTGGACGAAGTTCCTCTCTTATGATGAGGAGACCCATTTCCGGGCGCTAGAGTACATCCGCGAGCGGGGACGAACCGACGCATCGAAACCGTTCTTCCTCGTCGCCTCTTACCACCACCCACACGATCCCTTCCACGTCACCCGCGAACTGTGGGACCTCTACGAGGGTGAGACGATCGAGGTCCCGACATACCCGGAGGACCTGGAGAAGAGCTACTCGGCGATGGACCGCTGGGTCAACGAGGTCCATGAGACGGACGAGGTCGACCTAGATGACCCTGACAACCTCTACCAGCTTCGTCGCTCCTACTACGGGCTGGTGACCTACATCGACCGCAAAGTGGGCGGACTGCTGGCAGCCCTGGAGCAGACCGGGCAGCGAGATAACACCATCGTCATCTTTACCAGCGATCATGGTGATATGCTGGCCGAGAAGCGAATGGTACAGAAGCGCTGCTTCTACGAGTGGTCTGTGCGTATCCCGCTGATTGTCCATTTCCCCGATGCGCGCTATGCCGGACGGAAGGTTGCCCAGCCAGTCTCCCTATTGGACCTGCTTCCAACCCTACTGGACTGGGCGGGGCTTCCGATGGAGGAACGCCTGCCGACAGACGCCACGAGCCTCGTGGGACTGATAGAGGGCAGCGACAGCGGCGAGCGGCCGGTCTTCTCCGAGTACCATGTGGAGAAGGTCAGGGCACCCTGTTTCATGGTTCGTGAGGGAAAGTACAAATACATCTACATCCATGGGCATGACAGCCAGTTGTTCGACCTAGAGGCAGACCCGGAAGAATGGAACAACCTCGCAGGGCAGCCAGAGATGCGGGAGGTGGAGGATAGGTTACAGGGGCTGATCCTGGCACAGTTCGATCCGGACTGGATCGCAGCGGATGGGGCAGCCAGCGTTCGCCGGCGGGAGGTGATCCAACAGGCAAATCAACGCAATGACACCCACTGGGACTATTTTCCCTACTTCGACGCCACTCAGCAGTATGTACGGTGACTTCCTCACTCGACACCAAGTGGGGACACCCAAGCCATCTGGATGTCCCCTACCTGTTTCCGCTTCCATCAGTCGCGCGCGTCGAGATTGTCCCTCCTAGAAGCTTACTACCCGATCAACCGATGCCACCGCATTGGCAAAATCTACCGGCGTTGCAAACTGAGCATTCTTCCCTTGCAGATCGGCGTCTGAGACCCCACGGGCCTTCCCACACAGCCCTCAGACATGGATCGGTACGCCATGGTCAGCAATCTTTTGGAAGAGTTCCTTGAGTGGTGGGAATCCCACACCGTGTATCTGATCGACGATTTCTTGTTTCATCAGGTACGTCGCTTCACCGAGAAGTACTACCTGCGCCTCGTGCCCGGCGTCCACTGCCCCACTTGCACTAATGAAGGGGAAGGTGGCCCGGGTCGGGTCGTCAGAGCCAAAGGTGCCGACGTAGAGAATCTTCGCCATGAAATACCTCCTTTATCCACATTCCGTAGGAGAGGACGAGGCAAGGCGATCTGATGGAGCGCAATCCGGTACGATCTGCCTCTTCTAGTATACACTACCCTGTCAAGGAGTCTACTGCTCAACCTCCATTGCCGCGGTCCTGCCTCATTCACCTGACAGCTCATCTGAGAAGGGCTCTCTGCTTCACCGAATTCTTCAGCCGTTAACAGAATCTAGTGCACAATCAAGACAACTTCCCAGCAATCAATCTCCAATCTCCAATCTCCAGTCTCCAGTCTCCAATCCCCACTCCGCACTCCCTCACTTTCCCCTCTTGTAATAGCATATCGGCTAAATTACGTAGCAAGGAGCAGCCATAAAACGGATGTAGCAGCTTCCAAAAGCGCTATGATCACTCCACGGAAGATGGAACTCGGTGCCTCATTTGAACGTTTGATTGTGGAGATCAGTCATATCAGATGAACGAAAGTTGAAGGTAAAGAAACGCCTCATGAACCATGAAGAATTGAAATCGAACCCTAGCCGTTTGAAATGGCTACTCATCGCTATGGCCCTCTTGGGCCTGCTCCTTGTCGGTTGCGCCACTGTACAGCAACCACAGCCAGGTGCTGAGCCCCCACCGGGTACCTCGACTCCTATCGATAATGTTCCACCTGCTACCCAGACGCCCCGTGAGATCGATGCCGAACCAGGAGTGGGCACGATTGGGGGGCAGGTCTGGCATGACCTGTGT
>JALZCF010000309.1 GCA_030863245.1 Chloroflexota bacterium | reverse complement strand
GGTTGAATGAGCGGGTGTACCAGTTGTTTGGATTGACGCGCGAGGAGATTGAACTGATTGAAGAGAATGTAGGGCAGTGAGGAAGGATGGCGCGAAGTCGACAGAAGGGCGAAGCGACTGGCGTGTGGGAGGGCAGCGACTGCAAGTCGCTTTCTAAAAGCTGCCGTCGGCTGCAAGCCGACTCCACGGAAGGGTGAACCGTTTTCATTCGAATTGGTTGAAGGAGCTTCCTCAGCGCAGTGTGGTCAGAACTAGAGATGCAAGTGTAGTTGTCATAAAGTCGAGTTGCTAGCCGAAATCCTATGTGTCGAGGTTTGAGTGAGTGTGAGACATCCTCTTGTTATTCGGGTCAACCAGGAATTATCACTTGACGCGGGATGGTGGGAGGAAGTGAGCGATGAGGAAGGTGACACGTGGCGCCACGTTCATCCCCCCGATAGACCTCTTTTCCAGCAGGTGCTTGATTACCTCTCTTCCTTTCCGCCGGTCAATGAGCCCTATGTTGACGTTGCTGTTGAGGCGGTGGCAACGACAGCGATTTGCCTGAGATCGGGTACCTACCTTACGGTGTTGATGGACCATGACAAGCCATTATGGGCGGAGGCTCGGCAGAAAGAGCGTCGCAGAGCGACGAGCCGCATTAGCGACGGTGAGATGGCGCGGATCAATATTGAAGCATCGGCGGCACTTGAACGATGGATTGAGATTGTGCGAACGGACCGTGAGCGCTACTGGTCCCTTGTACATGCGGCGCACGAGCATCTGCCGATGACACGATGGAGTGTTCAGGCGCGAGACAAGGCGGACAGGGTGATGCGACGCTATCTGATGGCCCTCTCTCTTCCTGACGTTGGCAGTCAATTAACGGAGCGGCTAGAGTTGGCGTGGGGTCAACGCGCTTACACGGAGATCAAAGCCCATCCGACTCGTGTGTTGGCGAATGCCTTTATCAATGCCAGCTACCGTAACGGTCCGATTGAAGGGATTCACGGCGGTAAATTCGTTGCCTATCCTTTGGAGCAACGTCGAATCATACCGAGTGAGGAGCGCATCCTTGTTCAGAGCGTCTCCTATCGTCTATCCGGAGCCATTTTAGCAACCTTTGGATTGATGGATGAGTACAGTGGACGAGATTGGACTGATAAAGTCTTGCCCTACCATCTTGCATCAAACCTGCGCGTTACCCCCTCTCAATGGTCCTTGGAAGATACCTCGCGCGAGGTCCACTTATTCGGGGCTGAACCCTCAGCGTAAGCTTGAAAGGACGTAGCAATACCATGCCACCCTACATCCCTCCCGATTACCTCGACAACACGTCGCAGCGCAACCTGGCCGATGCCCTGCAGCGGCTGGTTTGTGAGTGGGAGCAATACCAATTGGACGTTGCCTCAGGCTACTTCGAGCCTGGTGTGTGGCAGCAACTTCGTAATGCCTTCCCACACTTGGAAGGTTTTCGCCTGCTCTTGGGACGCGAACCGGATTTGGATGGCAAAGGAGCGCCCGAGGAGATTGACTTACGCCGCTACTTCCGACACAGGATCCAGGGAGAGTTGGAAGAGTTGCCGTTCAACCCAGAATACGCGGCACTCATAGATGGTCTCATTGCCTTCCTGCGGCGCGAGTCAGTCGCCGTGCGCCTCTATCCCTCCTTCCTGCACGCCAAGGCATACATCTTTCCCGATGTTGCCATCGTCGGGTCGAGCAACTTCACGCGCGCCGGGCTAAACCGCAAGGCAGAACTGAATCTCGTGCACAAGTCGAGCACTGTGGCGCGCGATCTACGTGACAACTGGTTCGAGTCCTTCTGGCAGGAGGCAGAGGAGTACAAAGCGCCACTGATCGGGGAACTGGAGGCCTCCAAGTTTGGCAAGGCGCACTATACGCCCTTCCAGGTCTTCATCAAGGCGCTGTACGAGTACTTCAAGGAGCGATTGGGGGTTGAAGCGATCGAGCAGTACGGAGGGATCGCGCTCGCCTCGTTCCAACAGGAAGGATTGCGTGAGGCCATTCAACTACTGGATCGACACTACGGCGTCCTGATCGCCGATGCGGTCGGGTTGGGCAAGACCTATATCGGCATGGGTCTGCTGGAGCACTACCTGCTCGGCAAGCGGCGCAAAGGATATATCCCGCGCGGGCTAGTTGTCTGCCCCGCGCAGCTCCGCGATCTGGTCTGGGTCCCGAAGCTGGACGAGTATGGCATCAAGGCCACCGTCGTCTCCATGGAGGAGATGGGGCGACGCGATTGGGAGTGGAGGGATTATAACCATTACGACCTCGTATTGGTGGACGAATCCCACAACTTCCGTAACCCGGCAACCGGCCGCTATCAGAACCTCAACAAGCTCATCGCGACAGGCAGGAACAACAAGTATGTGATTCTGATGACGGCCACCCCCATCAACAATACCATCTGGGACCTCTACCACCAGATCATGCTCCTCACACGCGGCCGGCGACACTTCTACCGTGACTACGGAGTTCCCACCCTGCGTGGCTTCTTCCGCCGCGTGGTAGAAGGGTCTGCCGAGCTGTTCGACCTCCTCGAACAAACTGCCGTGCGGCGCAGTCGCTATGATATCCGTAAACGGCAGGAAGCAGGCGAGGAGGTCGTGCTTCCGGGCAAAGGTGTCATCCATTTCCCGGAACGGGAGTTGCGCGCCATCCAGTACAACCTGGAGCGCGCCTATAGCGGTTTCTATCGCTTGATGGCCGAGCAGATCGAAAATCTCGGTCTCGTCAGTTACAACATCGAGCAGTTCCATGTGGCCCGCAATGAGGAGGAGGTCAACCGCAATAACGCCCTCATCGGTATCATGAAGACGACCTTTCTGAAACGGCTGGAAAGCTCGTGGAAGGCATTCGAGGTGAGTCTCAAGCGCCAGCAGAAATACCAGCGGCGCTTCTTCGACCTACTCCAAGAGGGGCGCCTACTGGACTCGGCGAGCCATCGGAAGATGATGGCGTTGCGCAAGATGATCGATCTGGAGGAAGATGAGGAGCGACCCGAGGCGATCGAGGAGATCGTTGCCGAGCTACCAGAGGTTTCTGCCGAGGATTATGACTTGGCGGCGATCAAGCAATGCGTCGAGCAGGACATCCACATCCTGCAAGAGATGCTGGAATGGCTGGACCTGGTACGTGAGGAGGCCGAAGGGCAGGCCGGCCATGACGCCAAACTACAGGAGATGAAACAGGAGCTAAGCGGGCCTCTCCACGGACGGAAGGTGCTCATCTTCACCTACTACAAAGACACGGCCCGTTACCTGTACGATGCCCTTCTACGGGATGAAGCTTGGTGGAACGAGGCAGGGCAACCGACGATTGAGTTGATTGACGGCGACGTAGACCCACGCGACCGGGAGCGGCGGGTCAGACGCTTTGCGCCCGTCGCCAGCACGCCGGAAACGCCGGAGGGCCTACGGGAGCGCCAGCAACTCCTGGAGGACGAACTCCAGATTCTGATCAGCACCGACGTCCTTTCGGAGGGACAGAACCTCCAGGATGCCGGTGTCATGATCAACTACGATCTGCACTGGAACCCCGTGCGCATGATCCAGCGTGCCGGCCGCATCGACCGCCTCGGCACGCCCTACGACA
>JALZCF010000300.1 GCA_030863245.1 Chloroflexota bacterium | reverse complement strand
GGTCGTAGGTGTACTCGTGGGCAAAGCCGGTGACGATCATCTCTAGGTTAAAGAGCCTTCCGTCGGGCAACAACACGTATCTGAGCAGCCGGTCGTACTGGTCGCGCCCCCCTGGCTTTCGTCTGCTTCGAGTAACACGGTCTGGCCGGTGAGCAGCTCGTGCGCCTTTCGGTGGCCTCTTACCCGAAACACTGGATCGGTTTGCGCGGATCGACTGTTTCCGGCGTGTCCATCGCAGGTGATGCATCTGGCCGTCAAGCATCACATCCACGGTGTCACTGCCGCTTCGGCAGCTTCTCTAGCAGGTTCGGTAAACGGCGCGAGGACGACGGAGGGCGCAAAGCAGAATGAATACAGGCCATTCCTTTCTTCTCTGCTGCAAGGGCTTTGCTACTATCATTTTGCCGAGGAATTCGACTCGCGGAAGAGGGACGCTCGGTTGCAGAGAAGCCGCAACCCGTGCTATCTCAAGGTTGAGAAACTCTATTTCCGTTTGTCGGCCCATTCGAATATCTTGGAGGGTCGATATCAGTTGGCCGTCGGACCCCTGACTGATTCGCATGATTTGTTCCATTAATTCGCTTTCGCTCAACCCCATCTTGAGCCTGTCCGTTAGCATGATACACTCCCTGACGACCTCCCGTGCCAGCTTTGCCGTTGCTTCATCCCGCACGAATACCCCATTGTCAACATCAAGCAGCGGACAGAGGGAATTGAAGACGCAGTTGATGATGGCCTTCTTCCAGACTTCTCTTTCGATGTTCGCTTCGGAACGAAAAGGGAATCCATCGGTGGTCAAAGCTTCAACACACCTCTCAAGACCTGCTGGGGTGCCGTTGACGAGACCGATTGGCGAAGCGGTGACCGGGCGACAGATAAAGTCGGATGCAGAGGTAGCCTGATTGGTTACATACAGCACGCATCGATAGAGTGACGAGAACTGGGCATCGAGAAACGGCTTTTCAACCCCAACCCCGTTTTGCAGGATGACGATTGGTGCTGTAGCTGCTTTGTCTTTGAGCTCGCGGGCAATCGCTTGGTTGGCATAAGACTTGGTGGTGATGGCTATCGTTCCGGCGAGACGAGTCAGCTTGGATAGGGAGATGGTTTCAACAGGCGTGCTTAGGCGGTTGGCGCCGTTATGGACGGTAACCGTGACGGTGCCTTGCGGTACGTCTTGCCGACTAGTTCGAACAGCAACCACACGCCTTCCCGCATGGGCTAGGTAGGCAGCCAACGGGAAGCCGATGGCTGCGCAACCGAGGACGTAGATTGTTTCCGTTGAACACATGCGCGCCTCTCAGAGATAAGTCGGAACAAAACAGCGTTGCGTGCTACGAGCATGAGTGTTGCCGAGCGGGGTAGGATGTTTGCCCGGAGGATGCTGAGGACAAAAAGCAGCAGCCCGCCGAGGAGTGTCAGAAAACCAGCAGCGAAGACAGATTTTGAGGAAATGCTCTCCTTTGACGTCCTAGCCATCGGTCTCGTCCTGTTCGGTATCGGCGGCTGACGTGCACGGCTCTAGCCGGCCTGGGTCCCGGTGCCACCTTCTTCCTGGCACTGGTTCTTGCCTCTGGTTCGTTGGCTAGGGACTCTGGTCGGAGGCACGCGAGGGAGAGTGGTTAGTTGCTCCACGCGCCACTCCTGCATATGAAGAAAGGGTGAACGCAGAAAGTGAAGAAGACATCTCCTGGTCGCTCTCATCTGCCAATAGTTCTACGATGGGTGGTCGTCGGCCTTTTGGTGAACGGAATCGCTTTGGCCTTCGTGTAGTCATATTGCTACATTCTCCCAGCAAGAATTAACCAACCACTCATTCCAGCGTGGGAACCTACCTTGCAGATACACTAAATTGCAGTGCAAAGACAATGCGAACTGGCCGTGCAGTTCACCCACCAGGGTGTTTGAAGTAGCAGAAGTAGCAACGGCGCATTTTCTGGCTCTCCCGCTAATCGCCAATTGCCACAGGCGCACCTCTTCGCCTATCGCCTCATCTCTGTGATGTCGCTCTTCTAATGCCCAGATCCGCTCTTGCGTGTCTCTCCCTATTTCTGAGGCTGATGTGTGGCGAGACCTCTACTCAGTATCCGTTGTATCGCAGTTGGCACATGTCGCGTTTCGCACACTTCTGCTGACACTACCTGTTGGAACTGCTCAAGCAAGCGATAGGCATCGCTCATATCCTGCTCCCTGTTACCTCTGATGCTACTGTAAAAGGCGGAGAGCATGCCATGAGTAATAAGATAATCCACCACAAGGTCTTTATGGAAGGCATCATAGGCAGGGGGCGCATCAGCATTGATAATTAGGAGGACATTATTACTCGCGTTTGCTAGGGCCTCGAGTATCTCTGCGCGCCATGCCGCATCTATCTGGCCTGTCAGCCCGCCTGCATCATGGCGGATCAGAGTAGTGACATCCCTTAAGGAAGTATTCACAAGCGCCAGGTTAGTAGCCACATAGTCGGGATACTCTGCTTCACTGACGGGGATTGAGTCAAACTTAATCTCCTCCAGCCGCGTGCCAGCCTCCGTACCATAGAGAGTGGACATGCGCGTGGTAGGGGTAGCACTAACACATCCTGGAAGCAAGCATAACACCAGGACCAATCCGTATAACTTGATTTTACCCATCTTCACTCCATCACCTGGCCAATCTCCAGCCCCATTTTAACAAAAGTCATCCGTGTTGTACACCGTGTGTAGAGACCTGATACAGGGTATACTCACAAGAAGGCGAGAGTGCATCCCAGTTGATATTGCGCCGCATCTGGTGGCTCCAGTATCACATTTGTCTCACCATGTGTGTCCCTACCAGGCAGTAGCCACCTTTTCCTGGTCGGCTTCCATCTGGCTTGAAACAGCGCCATAATAGACACGCCCAGGCAGGCCTGCCGCTGCCCACTGCTAGCGTGCTAGTGGAGCAGGCCTAGCGTGCGCCTTTCGACAAGCCGTGACAATAATACGGTAAGGGGGAACTATGAGATTGCTACTGCAGGCGCATGAGCAGTGGTGGAGCTGGATTTGGGAGGCGCGGGAAGCTCAGGGGGCTGAGGTCATTACCTTGACGCCGGAGTTTGGACCGCCACGCTATCTGCACACCCTGCCCTACACCGATGTGCCGGTCGTGAATCTATGGGAGATCTGTGACTGGCAGGCCCAACGCCAGGCGGCGAACTTTGCCAAGCGCCGTTGAAGGAGAGAGGGCGGGGGCGGGGGCATTACATGACGCCGCTCACAACCACTAGTGTGCCGCTTCAAGCACGTTAGCGGGCATACCAATCGCGAGGTCTGCCTTGTAATTGCCCCGCAGTTCAGCGTATCGGCAAGGCCGGTTCCCACAACGGTCACTTTTCGTGACAACTTACATCCAGGGAATATGCCAGGCACCGCTTTCGTTATCCGGACAAATTACTTATGAGAATGGGCCGTCTCAAAAGTAGTCGTTCGATCGGGACCCGTATCGCGTAGAATTGTGCCGCTTCCGTATGGCGCAACGTAGAATGTGGTAAGATGACTGTATGGAATTTCTCGGTGAGGTCGATGAAGTAAGCCAGCGGCTGCATGCGCGTGAGGGGGTACCGCGGGACGAGATGCGCGTCGTCGTGTCGCCGTATCGTATCTGTCCATTGGGGGCACATGTGGATCACCAAGGCGGTACCGTGATGGGGCGTGCCATAGCGGTCCATACGGTTCTGGCTTTTGCGCCCCTATCAACACGAACAGTATGGCTTTCGAGCGTCAACTTCGAAGGGAGCGTGTCGTTCCAGATCGGGGATGATCCGAGGAGCGACTGGTCACGTTATGCCCAAGCAGCTGCTGCTGCGCTCGACCAGCACACCCAGCTTCACTACGGCCTCGTCGGGTGCGTCCAGGGGGCGTTGCTGGGTGCGGGGTTGAGTTCTTCTGCCTCGGTGACGCTGGCCTATTTGTTGGCGCTGGCAACAGTCAACGGTAAAGAGCTGAGTCCGGCCGAACTGGTCGAGTTGGTCCGTCAGGTCGAGAATGAGTATTTGGGCCTCAATAACGGCATCCTCGACCAGAGCTCTATTGTCTATTCACGTACCGATGCCTTCGTGTCCCTTGATACGCGGACACGCCAGCTCACCTATGTTCCCGATCCACCCAACGTGACCGATGTATGCTGGCTGATTGCCTACTCTGGCTTCTCGCGCGAGCTGCTGGGTAGCGGCTTTAACCGGCGTGTTGCGGAGTGCCGAGAGGCAGCTCGGCTGCTCGATCCCACTGCCACTGTGCTATCTGATGTGTCACCCTCCCTCTTTGCTAACAAGGAAGCAGCGCTGCCTCCCCCGCTACGACGGCGGGCACGACACTACTTTACTGAGGTAGCGCGTGTTACAGCAGGGGGCAAGGTGTGGGCGAACGGGGATTGGGAATCATTTGGCCGCTTGATGGATCGATCCTGTGCAAGCTCTATCGAGCAGTATGAATGCGGAAGCCAGCCACTGATTGAGCTACACCACATTGCCTCGCATACAGACGGCGTGTTCGGCAGTCGCTTCAGTGGGGGTGGCTATGGTGGGTGTCTGATCGCTCTTACGGCGCGCCGCGAAGCAGACGTAGCAGCGCAGCAGATCCTACGTGCCTATCTGCAGCGTTATCCCGAAAAGAGAGGCGTAGCAGCCGCGTTTCTAGTATCGACGGAAGAGGGGCCACGCGTGATCTGAGTACTTCTTTCCCTTCTTGCTGTACCAGTCTGCTACCCCATGGATGGTGGTGCAAAGCGCCTCGAGCGCCAAGACAATGCTAAAGAGACAATGCTAAAGAGAACCCCAAGGGTAGCAAGTCAATCTATATTTCGATGACTACACGAAATTGATTGCGCCGTTTATCCAATGGCCAGCTAGATGGGGATTGGAGACTGGAGATTGCGGAATGGTTATAGTTTTCTCTGCGTGATTTCTGAACAATTCCACTGCTGTTGCATTACTGCGAGTTGTCTTGGGCTGTGAAAGGGGCGAAGAAGTCGCTCGCCCACTGGAAGTCGACGCCGGCACGCTCGGCGGCGAGTTTGTCATCCTCGCTGTCGCCGACCATAAGGGTCTGGGCAGAGGAGACGTCCGCGTCGACCATGGCTTGGCGGAGCATGCCGGGAGACGGCTTGCGCCACGTTTGATCCCAGCGAGGATTGTCCAATTGATCGGGCGGTGTAGGCACCCAGCGGTCACGTTTATCTTGATAGGCGTAGGCGATGTAGAGCCGATGGGGAATCTCGGGGAGGAGCTGCTTTGCCAGCTCGGGGTACCACGCTTCGATTTCCTCCTGGGTGGGGAAACGGGCCGGTTCCCCCCATCCCTCGCTCTCCATCCAGTATCGGGTGCCGACACCACCCTGGTTGGTGGCAATGGCGATCTGTGGACGCTCGCCAGGTGGGAGCTGGGCCAAGTATTGGAAGAATCGGGCTACCCCGGGCAGCAGCTCCCGCGTGTCTCGATCCGCCAATGTTCCGTCTGCATCAAAGATGATCAGTTGGTACTCCATAGCACGTCCTCCTACTAGGGTTCGCTTGCAGGAGCCATGCCATGGAAGCCGCTCACTTGACCGTCGTGGTACGCAAGCAGCAGGATCAGGTAAAAGGCATGCTTTGGGGGATGGGGCTCTGAAGCATTCCAATAGGTCGAACAGAAAGGCGGTCTCACCTGGCGAGAATCGGAAGAAAGAGGGCGGAGTCAAGCGGAACCGTGACTGCTTGCAGATGGTAGAGGGTGCCGTCGTTATGGGCTACGATGTAGAGT
>JALZCF010000298.1 GCA_030863245.1 Chloroflexota bacterium | reverse complement strand
GACATGCGATCAACTTGCCGTTACACCCTCACACCCTGACATCATCACACTTGCACACGCCAGCGTGCTTCCCGCTCCCCGCTCTACGAGCCGTTCCACGGACTCCACTGCCACCCTTCCCCTTGGCGCGTAACGTATCCCAGATTCGGGAAAGGCGGAAAATGATGGGCAAACAACAGCGCCTTGGCCTCTGCCGCTTGATCGAAGATCCGGTGCTTGCTGGCAGCCGCCTGCTCCGGCTGCATGTCGAAGACAGGCACCCAGTCGGGATGTTCCAAATGAAGGGGGTAGAGCACTACGTCAGCAATGTGTAGCAATTGCTCGCCATTTGAAGAAAGGGAATACCTTGTCTGCATTGGCTGCCAGGTTGCCTGCTCCCGTATCGACCATCACGCGGTGCTACCCTGTATTCACATACAGGATCGTGTACGGCGTGGTGAGATGCGCCGTCGGCAGGCCTTTCTCCCGCAGGACCGCTTCGACTTGCTCTCTTGGTACATTCGCGAACATGCTTTCAAGCGGGTAATTTAAGCTCCCATCACTAATCGCAACACACTCGAACGCTCCTACCTCAAAGCGATATGACCTATCAGTCATGACCATCCTCCCTTCAGGTGTCCGGCACCTTGTCGAGAGATAACCTTCCGCGCGTGCACTCAATTGACGTACCGGGCACCTCTCGAGCTGAATCGTTACAAGGAGATCTATTGGGTGCCAGAGCAGAGACTGTGCCAGAGGGACAAATGTCCTGTTCCGCTCTCCGCTCCTCGAACTAACCGCGACCCTTGTTCGAGCCCCTCTACACCTCTACTCTCTACACTTATACCAGCTTGCGACAAACTGCCTATTCACAAATTCCACATCTTGCTGTATCCTAATCCCCGATACAGGCACTCTACCAACTACTAGGAGGAGTCATGGACGGAGCGACCACGCTGGACCACCGCGAACGCTTACGTATACGCCTGAACTGGCTGCGCAACGAATCACGCACCCGCCAAATGAAGTCACACTCGCGGCGTCAAAACCACCATGCGAAGCATGAGGAGACGCACCAACAGTGGCAGGCCAGCGACCAACCATGCCCTCATTGTAGCCGCTCAGACGGATGGCACTACGGATGGTGCCAAACCAATTAGACATGAAAACAGCAAAACACCGACCTCCACAACCCTCGAGCCACCCTCTAAAGCTACCCCCACTGGTTACGGTCCGTCGTATAGAGGTGAGCGGTGAGCAGGTGAGATTCGAGCGTGCCTTCGGTGGAGACATGTTGCCAGCCGTCATTATCCATGACGAGAACTTCGGGGTAATTCAGGCGCAGAAAGTCGAACATCTGGGCCACGTAGCGCTGCGTCTCCACACTCGTGGCGATGTCTTCCGCCCCCAGTCCTCATTGTAAAGGCTACAGATGACGACCGATGGATGCGAGGCGACTATGGGGAGCAATCGTAGCAGTTCAGCCTGATGGTTGGCGCGGCTGCGCGCCGTAGAACGATGTGGGCTAGGCACCTCCACCCACAAGAGCAGGCCCATCTCATCCGCCAGGTCGTAAATGCGTGGGTCGATGCCGGCAATGTGCACGCGCACGAGGTTGCAGCCGAGCCGCTTCATGGCCAGCAAGTGGCGGCGCATCTGCTCAAAGGTGGACGTGCCAGGTTGATATAGAATGCCATCGAGGTAGAGGAGCTCATTGTTCAAGTAGAAGCCGTGCCCTCGTGCCTCGACCTTGCGTAGTCCGAAGTGCGCTTCGATTTGCGATACCGACCCGCTGGGCCCGCTCAGCTGAGCGACGAGTTGGCAGAGGTTGGGCGCATCCGGCGACCAGAGCGCCGCGCCGGGCAATGTGACCGGAATGCGCTGGCGCTTCTGCCCTCTTTCCAGTGGCAAAGGAAACTCCTCCATTGCCAACGGCTGCTGCTCTCCGCGCTCGGCGACTACCACACGTAGCGTGTAGATGCCCGGATCATGGACGCGAGTGGTTAGGTCGAATTCAACCAGCCGGTTCTCGATCGAGCTGATAACGCCGAGGCGAGAGCGCAGTCGGTTGCGCTGGACCGGCTCGAGCCAGATACTCCGCACAGGTCCACTGATCGTCTGATACCAGATACCCCCCCGTTTGTAGACGTGGGATTCCTGCTTGCCACGTGGAATCTCCGCGTCCAGGGAGTCCGCGATACGAACCGTCAGGCGGTTGACGGGCTGGAGGTCTGTCGGAGGGAGTTCATAGCTGAAAGAGGTGTATTCGCCGTAGTGAACGGCCTCGCCTTCGACCGTCACGAGGGGGTGACCATTGAGCCAGGCGCGCGTTTCATACCCGCAGGCCCCAAAGGTGACCTGCACGATGGAATGAGGCTCGCTCAGCCATTCTTCCGGCACCACGAAGTCCCGTTCGTACCAGGCGATGACTTCATCCTGCCAGGGTGGGGTGTGTTGCTGAACTTCCTGAGCTGCAGCCAAGTGAGACTCGACCGAGCCGGGCCACTGTGCCGTACTAGCGAAGGGGTGGTCCAAATACCACTTCTCACGGAGACCCCGATCTTCCAGGTCTAGTTC
>JALZCF010000286.1 GCA_030863245.1 Chloroflexota bacterium | reverse complement strand
CTGCAACGATGGTGTCGTCGATTTCTTCCTGGGTGATGGGAGTTGGCGTGGGAAAGAGGGCGTTGTAGAGAAGGATGCCGATCAGCGTACTGAGCAAGCCGAGGCCAACCGGCCAGAACGGTCTGATGCGCACTAAGAAACCGGTAAACGATCCGTGTTCTCCAGTTGGGGTACTGACGGTGTTATCTGGCATGAGGGTAATGCTAATCAGTCCAAGCGGATGCACAACTTAATACGTTCCGAGCAGCGTCTACATCACCCGGAAGGTGACTGCAGCCCCAGCGCGCTGCCCAGCCACGGCTCGGTCCACTCGCCACAGTGAGCGCGGCTGTCTCACTGACTCCTCATTCAGGATAACGCAGAAATGTGCAGAAACTGTGCAAGTGCAATGAAGAGGTTGTTCAGATTGGCCTTCGAGGAAGAAGACCGAGCGTGAACTGTAGATCGAGCGGGGGGCGGGTACTGCCCTAGTGAGACAGCACCCGCCCGTTATCTAGCGGCGTCGGT
The DNA here is from genome assembly GCA_030863245.1 of Chloroflexota bacterium. Taxonomy (GTDB): domain Bacteria; phylum Chloroflexota; class Anaerolineae; order Ardenticatenales; family Ardenticatenaceae; genus JALZCF01. The sequence continues at coordinate 3,080 of JALZCF010000286.1, read as the reverse complement.
ATCGGAGCACTGCAACGCCGCCAGCCAGCAGGAGCCCAGCTAGGGCTACGAGGGGCAGTGGACGGTTCTGCTCTAGTGCCAAGGTGGCGAGCGTGACGGCCGTCGGGTCGGCGGCTAGTTCCAGGCCCACAATGACCGGATCGTGGTCCGACGAACGATAGGCGTTGGGCTCATAGAGCGCGTCCTGCGGGTCCTGCTTGAACGTCATGTCGTAGTCCAGGATATCCGGTTCATCGGCGTTGATGTGCCAGATGGTGGTGCCGGTCACCTGCGGGAGCAAGCTTTGAATCGCCATGGCATAATCGAGGTAGCCCAGCTGGCCGTCAAAGACGTAGGAGTAGGCCAGTTCACCCTCGTACTGCAGAATCAGGTCAGTGTAGTCATCAGCGGTGCCGAGTGCGTCGTCTGCGCCTTCCCGGGTTGCATCGATCGGGTCTTCCTTGTCATAGGCGTTCAGGTCGCCAATGATCAGGAAGTCTGGATCGCCGCTGCCGGTCGGATCGCTGGCCAGCCAATCGACCTGGGCCTCGGCTGCCCGCGTGCGGGTGCCATTGCAGTTGCCCTGTAAGGGATCGTCGTCGCCTTCGCCACAGGGGGAGCCTTTGGACTTGAGGTGATTGACCGCCACGGTCAGAACCCCATCCGGCGCGGTTTCGCGGAAGGTCTGCGCCAGGACCGGTCGGTTCAGCGTATCGTCGAACCGTTCATCCACTGAGGAATCCAGAATCGCGTAATCGCCCAGCGGAGTGACCGTGGCGGGTTGGTAGATCAACGCCACCTTGATCGCATCCGTGCCGATGGTGCCGGTGTCGATGTAGGTGTAGCGCTCTTCGCCGAGCGCCTCATTCAGGCCGTTCACCAGATCCTGAACCGCAGCCTGCGCATTGTTCTCGAGCTCAATCAAGCCGACGATATCGGCATCGATCTCCACCAGCGCGGCGATAATCTTGGTGCGCTGGCGCTCGAACTCTTCAGGCGTGTCGGCGCCACGGCATTCCAGGTCCCCCGTAGGCCCACAGTTGTCTTGGCCCTCATCAATCGTGGTGAAGTAATTGAGCACGTTGAAGGCAGCCACTCTGAGCGAACCGCCCACCGCGTCCGGCGCCTCCGGGCGCGGGTTCTGCGGGATATAGGTTGCCCCTTCCGTCGGCTGAATGCGGTATATGCCGAAGGAATCGTCGATCATTCCGGTCGCCTCTGCCAGCCGATCGCCGCCACGGAAGCGATGGTCCAGGTCAAAGATAGCGCCGTCGGGGTGGCGCGCCGGGTCAGGGTTCTGCTCCGTCCGGCCATCGTCCAGGGTGATCCGACGGCGGGCGTATTCCTCGGCCAGCGCGATAGCCTCAGATCCAGGCTCCTCGACAGCGGTGGGCTGGTAGAGGCGCTCCCATCCTTCAGGCGGCAGGGCTAAGACGACCTCGTTGAAGCGGTCGAAGTTGAAATATTCGGAGATGACCAGTGGCTGCGGGAAGCGCACGCGCATCCCTTCATAATGCTCGAAGTCACTTCGCTCGTTGACTGGCAAGGTGATGTCCGCTAGCTCTGGCAGTTGAACCCCCTCGGCACACACCTCAAGCGTGCTGACCTCTGTCAGCTGTGTCAGAGACGATGCCCCACTGGCAGTCGTATACTCGCTCACCGTGCCGCTCAGCCGCACCTGATCGCCGCTGCTCACATCAGGGGCCTCGGGCGCGTAGACGAAGATCCCCTCGGATGTCTCCATGCTGTTATCGACGTCGGCCGCTTCTTCCTGCACATAGAAGCCGTCCAACTCGCCGTCATCCGGCTCGCCGTTGTTCTGGAAGTCGCCGACCACAATTCCTTCGATGACCACCGTCATCCCCACGAGCAGGCTTGTTGGCCCGTCGCCCTGGATCTCGTGGATCAGCGTTGCCGGCTCGCCGCAAGCGCCGAGCCCGCTCTGCGATGTGTCGGCTCTGCCATGATTGCCGGCACGCGGCACCAGACTCACGCTCTGTGTAGGGGCCGCGGCATGACCCTCGTGCGGTAAGAGTAGCAAGATACCTGGCAAGAGGAGGAGGAGGGCCATCATAGTCAAGAGGGTAGGGAGCGTAGCAAAACGGGAATGGGAGGGCCAACGTGAGATCATGAGACGTCCTTTCATCATTTGACCAAGGGACCCGCAGAATGCACGGGTCTACGACAACGGGAGGTCCGGCCAGCGCCACAGGCATCACGCAACGCGACGGCCTGTGCGATGACTGCGCTGGCGGCACAGGGACACAAAGCTTACATCTGTTTCCACAGTGCGCCCACCGTCAACCAACTCTATACAAGGGGGATCGGAGCGGTTGACATGCTCATACTACAGCGTTCCCGAACTTTGTGCAATTGGGCGCATGCCCCTACAGCCCATGAAGAGCATTGTCCCACCTCAGCTCAGTCACTCCCTCGTGCCCATCGCTGACTTGGCTATCGTTGTGCCCTTACCTTTGACACGGCGCCGAACTGGTGGTTTATTCTCTGCTTACATAATGCTTTTGAGCCTTGAACCTGCTCGCTGGGAGGTATCGGGGTCGGCCTCGCACACGATCGGTGCAAACGCCGCGAAGATGCGCAGCGCGGCCCGGCAGGCGAAAAGGGGTTCTTTCGGGATCCATGAGGTTTTGACTCACTTCATTGCGCAGGTGAGCTCTCTTGCGTGAGTGCATACGTAATCGCTTCCTCCACCGTCATGGTCCATCCTTCGGCCCATGCGACTGCGAAGGTTGCTCCATCGAGCTGCGCGCGCACGGTGTCAACAAAGCGCGCAGCGTCGGGCGTCGCAGTAGACGAGGGAGTTTTGCCTGCCCTTTGGCCCTGGGCTGCGCCTGCTGCGAGAAGGCGCGCTGCCCGCACCAGTTGCCCCCTAGCGTGTGCTACAGCCCCCAGCCCTACCAGACCATCCTCGACAATCCTCGCGTGGCGAAGTTGCTGAGCCAAGGGCAGACTCTCTTGGTAGCACGCTTCGGCCAGATCATAGTCACCCTGGTAGAGAGCCACATTGGCGAGCAGGCTGAGTGCCCAAACGGCGTTGGGGGTGTCTTCCTCTTGCCGGCTCATCATAAGGCTTTCCATAT
>JALZCF010000284.1 GCA_030863245.1 Chloroflexota bacterium | reverse complement strand
GTTCCCCAACTGGGTGGGACGGACCCAAGAACGCTTCGTGGCGCTGCAGGACCAGCAACTCTCCTTGAGCACAGGTACGATGTTGATCGGGGGCAGGCAGCAAAGGGCCTATCTGATCTGGCAGCGAGTTTGACCCCTTTCACTGCACTGTCCACTTCATTCGCCCGTCTCAGGAGGAGCGCGAGGATGAGTGAGAAGCAAAGAAACTGGGCGGGCAATTACCAGTACAGCGCCGCTCGAGTGCACTACCCCGAAACGGTCGAGCAGGTACAAGAGTTGGTAACGCAGCGCAGCAAGGTGAAGGTGCTTGGCACTCGCCATTCATTCAATGGGATCGCGGACAGTACCGGGGATCTCATCTCACTCGAGCGGTTCGACCAGGCGGTGGCACTAGATCGCGCGCGCAGCACGGTAACGATCGAGGCGGGTGTCAGGTATGGTCAGCTCTGCCAGCATCTGCAGCGCGCGGGTTACGCGTTGCACAACCTGGCCTCCTTACCGCATATTTCCGTCGCGGGCGCCTGTGCGACGGCGACCCATGGCTCGGGGGATCGCCATGGCAACCTGGCCACAGCTGTAGCTGCAATGGAGATGGTCACGGCCGACGGCACGGTGGTCGTGTTATCCAGAGAGCAAGATGGCGAGCTGTTTCAGGGGGCAGTTGTCGGGCTTGGCGGACTCGGCGCGGTCACAAAACTCACGCTCGACATCGTTCCGGCGTTTGATATGCGACAGGACGTCTACGAAAACCTGCCCCTGGAACAACTGGAAGCGCACTTCGATGAGATCCTGTCGAGTGCCTACAGCGTCAGTCTCTTCACCGACTGGCGCAGCGCGAGGTTCACCCAGGTCTGGGTAAAGCGCCGCGTCGCGGATGGGGCGACTTCCGAGGTGGAACCTGAGTTGTTCGGGGCAATGCTCGCCACAAGCCCTCTGCACCCCATCGCCGGCCTCGGCGCGGAACATTGCACGGCGCAGATGGGCATCCGCGGCCCCTGGCATGAGCGGTTGCCGCACTTCCGCATGGACTACACGCCCAGCAGTGGCGAGGAGTTGCAAAGCGAGTACCTGGTGCCCCGCCGGCACGCCTGTGCGGCACTCCGCGCAATCGAGGGATTAGGGGAGCAGGTGGCCCCGCTCCTTCAGATTTCAGAGGTACGCACCATCGCCGCTGACACTCTGTGGATGAGTCCTTGTTACCAGCAGCCATCTGTCGGGATCCACTTTACCTGGAAAAAGGACTGGCCCGCGGTCAGGAAGCTGCTACCGTTGATCGAAGAACAACTCGCGCCTCTCGATGCCCGCCCGCACTGGGGCAAGCTGTTTACTATGCCGCCAGCGCGACTGTCGTCACTCTACGAGAAGCTACCGGACTTTCAACAACTGCTTCGCTCCTACGATCCACAGGGCAAGTTCCGCAATGCGTTTCTGGACACGTACATCTATGGAGCGTCCTGAAGTGCGGAATGAGTCAAGTGCGGAATGCGGAATGCGGAATGCGGATTGGAGAGTGGAGAATGGAAAGGGGAGAATGGAGTTGCGATGAGTGACGGTGGGGAGCAGGTGGAGGGGAAGCGTGTCGGGCTGGACGGCGAGCAGGCCGCACGAGATGCGGCAGAGCGGCGCTATCAGGCGGTGCAGCAGCAGGCCGAGCAACTGCGGGCGCTCCATGAGGCCAGCATCGCGATCACCTCCTCGCTCGCACTCGAGACCGTGTTACAGCAGGTTAGCGACTTGAGTCGGAAGCTGTTGCGCGCCCGATACGCGGCGTTGGGCGTATTTGACGAGGAGGGGCGGATCAAGCAGTTCATCACGTCGGGGATTGATCCACATACGCGGGCGGCGATTGGACAACTTCCGCAGGGACTGGGGCTGCTTGGCTATCTGATGCGCGCGGGGGAGCCCATCCGGGTCGACGATATCCAGGCGCATCCGGAGTCGGTCGGCTTCCCGCCGAACCATCCCCCGATGAAAACCCTCCTTGGCATACCCCTGCTCTACAAGGGCGAGTTATTGGGTGACCTCTACCTAACAGAAAAGGCGGGTGGCCTTCCATTCGATGAGGAGGATGAGGAGCTATTGCTGCTCTTTGGTGCCCAGGCAGCGGCAGCGCTAGCCAACGCGCGGCTCGCCCAACAGATCGAGAATCTGGCAGTGGTCGAAGAGCGACAGCGCTTCGCGATGGACCTGCACGACAGCATCATCCAGGATATCTACGCCATCGGCCTGACGCTTCAATCAGCCACCCACCTCTTGGAGGCAGACCCACAGATGGCAGACAACTACCTGAGGGCGACCATGCGCGCCTTGGACGAGGTGATCAAGGATATTCGAGGCTACATTGTCAACCTGGGGCCCGGGCGCTTCGGCGGCAAGTCCCTGGCGCTTGGCCTGGCGGATCTGGCCCGCGAGATCCGGATGAGCGGGATGATCCAGGTCAACGTTCAGGTCGAGGAAGGGGTGGACGAGCGCTTGACCTCCGAACAGACGAGCGAATTGTTCCATAT
>JALZCF010000280.1 GCA_030863245.1 Chloroflexota bacterium | reverse complement strand
GAGTTCGACTGCGCCTATGAGGGCAATATCGCCCTGATGGGAGAGTTGGACCTCAGTCAGGGGCAAGAATTTACCCTAGCGCTTGCCTTCGGTCAGTCCTTTCATGACGCGGTCTCTACCCTCTCGGAAGCACTTAGCATCCCTTTCGGTGAGCAGCGTGAGCAGTTCGTCGACGAGTGGCGCCGCGTCTGCCATCCCGAAGAGACGCTAGAGAAGGTCGCCGGCGATGGGGGCCAGCTATACCACCGGAGCGAGAGCGTGCTACTGGCACATGAGGACAAGCTCTACCCGGGCGCGGTCATTGCCTCGATGAGCATTCCGTGGGGCCAGGTCAAAGTCGGTAAGGAAGCCATGGGTGGGTATCACCTTGTCTGGACACGGGATCTGGTAAAGAGCGTTACGGGACTCCTCGCCACCGATAATACCGATGCCGCGCGGCGCGCGCTCATTTACCTCTCGACGACGCAAGAGCCAGACGGTGGCTACCATCAGAATTTCTGGGTCAATGGGGAGCCCTACTGGCAGGGTGTTCAGCTCGACGTGGTCGCTTATCCGATTCTCCTTGCCTGGCGACTTCACACCATGCAGGCCCTCAAGGAGTTCGATCCCTACCCGATGGTCCGCAAGGCAGCGGGCTATCTGGTGCGCAACGGGCCCGCCACGCCGCAGGATCGATGGGAAGAGGTGAGCGGCTACACCCCAGCGACGCTGGCGACCAACATCGCCGCGCTGATCTGTGCCTCCACTCTCGCACGCCAACGTGGCGATCAGACAACTGCCGACTTCCTGCAGGAGTACGCCGATTTCCTAGAGAGCCACGTCGAGGCCTGGACGGTCACGACGGAGGGCTCTCTGATTCCCGAGATCTCCCGCCACTACATCCGGATCAACCCGGTGGATATCGGCAACCCGCACCCCGACGAGAACCCGAACGAGGGAACTGTTCACATTCCGAACCGCCCACCTGACACGCAAAGCGCCTTCCCGGCCAAGGATATCGTGGATGCCGGCTTTCTGGAGCTCGTTCGGTACGGCGTACGCAAGCCCGGCAACCCTCTCATCGAAGATTCCTTGAAGGTTGTGGATGCCGTTCTAAAGGTCGATACCCCCTTCGGCCCCTGCTGGCATCGCTATAACCATGACGGCTACGGCCAGCGCCCGGATGGCGGTCCTTTCGACGGCTGGGGGAAGGGACGGGCCTGGCCGCTCCTCACCGGCGAGCGGGGGCACTACGAGCTTGCAGCGGGCCGTCCGGTCGACCCGTTTATTCAGGCGATGGAGGGCTTCGCCGCCGGAACTGGGATGCTCCCGGAGCAGGTCTGGGACGAGGCGGACCGGCCGGAGCAAGGTCTGTTTCTTGGGCGACCCACTAGCGCGGCCATGCCGTTGGCGTGGGCCCACGGTGAGTATATGCGGCTACTGCGCTCGGCGGCGGACGGACAGATTTTCGATTTCATCCCAGAAGTGGCCGAGCGGTACTGGCAAGATGGGAATCGCAAGCTACTGGAGGTGTGGAAGCCGAACCGGCAGGTGCGACAGATCAAAGCGGGTTGGACCCTCCGCGTTCAGGCGCCCGCGACCTTCCACCTTCATTGGACGCAGAACGAGTGGCAAGATGTCCAGGAAACGCGCTCGACGGCGACAGCGCTGGGTGTCGAGTTCGTGGATGTCGAGATTGCGCCCGAGCAGCGCGCCCCGGTGCGTTTCACCTTCCGTTGGGACGAAACAGATCGCTGGGAGGGGCAAGATTACGTCGTGACCGTCGATCAGGAGCGAGCAGGAGGAGAATGAGTCAATCTTCCCATCCTATTCTTCTTGCTGCGTGACAAGGATAGTGCCCACCATCTCTGGATGATAGCGACATACATACAGGTAGGTGCCGGGTGTATCGAAGGTGTGCAGCCAGGTAGCGCTGGAGGGCAGATCAGCCGAATCCCAGTGGGTCGAACGCCCGTCCGCCACGACTGCATCCGGATGCAGTGCTACCTCAGCCGTCGATACGGTCGAGTGGACCTCATGATCGACGTTCTTCCAGATAACCGTTGCACCGTTAGGTACCACGAGGCCCGCAGGTGAAAATGAGTTGGTGCGCGTCATCTCGACGCTGTACGGCTTCTCGGCGCTCCCGCAACCCGACACCAGCAGCGCGGCGCAGAGCGCTAGGACTCCTATGAGAGGAAGGCGATACTTATTCATTGCCCTATGTCTTTATCACTATCGGCAGCCAGCGGTACCTCAAGCGGATCGCTTGTCTCTACTCGTTTCGTACCGGTACCACCTGCTCAGGTGAGACGGGATCGGCCTCGTTGCTCCAGGCCGTGCGGATGAAAGAGACGACCTCCGCGATCTGCTCATCGGTGAGCCTGTCGCGGAAGGGCGGCATCGCGCCGCGGCCGTGCAGGACGACGTGGATCACACCCTCGGGATCAGCGGTCACGAAGGGATTGCCACGCAACGTAGGGAAGCGCTCACTTCGAGCTATCCCATTTGGTCCGTGGCAGGCAGCGCAGTAGTTGGCATAGTGCAGCACGCCCCGCATTGCCGTGGCTCCCAACTCATCGCCACGGGTAGGGGTCAGCGCTAGCGTGAAGCGGGCAGGCGCAGGCGTAGGTGCCTGATCCTCCCCTGCTACCGTGCAATGTGCCAGAGAGAGGAGCAAGAGGAATCCTAACGGCCAGCGTAGGTATCGAGTCACAAGACGCTCCTTCTCCGACAAGCCTTACTCATCGTCCCGCACCTCAGCCACTTGCTCCGGTGTAACGGGCTCCGCGTCGTTAGTCCAGGCCGTGCGGATGTAGGAGATCACATCGGCGATCTCTTGGTCCGAGAGTTGGTCACCGAAGGCAGGCATCCCACCGCGCCCGTGCAGGACCACCTCGATGACAGGTTCGGGATCACCGGTCACGAAGGGGTTGTTGCGGTGTGGCGGATTGCCCCCCCTGCCTTCGCCTTCACTGCCGTGGCAGACGGCGCAGTTATCGGCGTAGACCTGTTCGCCGTGCGCCAGGTCAACTTCCGCCGCTTCCTCCTCTTCCTCCTCCTGCGCTTCTTCCTCCTCTGTCTCCTCCTCCTGCGCTTCTTCCTCTGGCTCCTCCAGCAGTTCCTCGTCCCCATCGGCCTCTGTCTCTTCCCTCTCTGCCGCGTCAGCGGCTGCGGCGGTTCGTGTGGCCGCGGCCACTTGGGCAGCTACAGGCGTGACCGGTGTCGGGTCTGGGGCCGGAGTCGTGGGCGGCGTGGGGGAAGGGATGGGTGTCCCCTCGACGGAGGGCGTATCGAGCGGCGGCGGGAAGGGGGAGGGTGTCATCCAGCCCAGCGTGATATCCCCTTCTTGCGGGGTGGGCGAGGTGGCAGGCGAGGGAGAAGCCGGCGGCGTATCGCCGCGGCCCATTCCGCCGCAACCGGAGAGCAGCAGGAGCAGAACGATCATCTTGATAAGGGCCCAGGCAGTACGCCGTGCCATCTCGCTTCTCCTTCCTCCTCGCGACTCGCAGTCCGATCGTTTCTGCTCCATGCCCTAGGCCATGACACGGTTGGGATCTTTGAGGTACCGATCGAGCACCGCCTCCGCCGTGTAGTAGGCCAGCGCGCAGAGCGTCTCGGTCGGGTTGGAGCCGGGATTCTGCGGGTAGAGAGCGGCACCGGTGACGAAGACGTTGGGGGTATCCCAGAGCTGACCATACTTGTTGGTGACCGAGTTGCCCGGGTTGCTTCCCATGATCGCGCCGCCAGTGGGATGGGTACTCTGGTACTCTCCAATGTTATAGGGTTCCAATTCCATCTCTGCTTCCATGCGTGTGGGCGCCATGCGGTCCATGAT
>JALZCF010000250.1 GCA_030863245.1 Chloroflexota bacterium | reverse complement strand
AGCAACGGCGTCGGGTTGCCACCACTTGCAGGGAGGGTTCCCGGTGACGTGGTGTCCTCCTCGGATGGAACCGGCGTGGCAGCCACCGGCTCGACGACGATCCGCCCCGTCATGCCTAGGCCGTTCGGGTTGCCAAATTCCACAGAGTAGTAGATGACGGTGCCGGGTTGTTCGAAGAAGCGGGTGAATGAGCTTCCAGGCTGTATTCTCACTGGAGTCCACCTGTTATCCGCAGAGGCTACCGTGTAGTCCATCTCACCTACATTCCGCCAGGTCACAGAGCTGCCCGCGGGAACAGTCAACTCCGAAGGCATGAATTCCTGGTCTTGGATCGTTATTGTAGCAGTGCTCTGCGTGGGGGGAGCCGCACTCATGGTAGGACCATTGAACAACAGTAGGAGTAGTAACGCGATTACAAGCAGACAATAATGCTTCAATTTCATGGCGCTCCTCCCCTGTTTGACAACTTCTCCGCACCCACTTTCGTAGTGCCGACCTAGTCGGATCGATGCAAGGATGGTACCATCACAGTATATATGATAGCCGATGCGCAAGACTTTATGAAGGCTCGTGCTCAGTCCATAGGAACCCCTTCGTGGGAAAGCACAGCTTAAGGGTACCCGGGTTACTCTATGGGTAGAGCGAGATGAGAGCTGGGAAAACGTGTGACGCAGGATGAGGATAACAGGAGGAACTCGACCGCATTCCACTTGCTGCTTCGCGCTTCATATGGAAAGCGGAAGGGGTCGACGAAGGCGCCTGGATGGCGCACATGATGGTCAATCCTCCGGCGCCGCCGCGAACGCTCGACTGGCTGATCGGCGAGATCCTAACGAACCTGTACGTGGGGCTCGGCCGCTTTAGGCGAGGAGAGAAACTGTCCGCGTGCCGCTTCATTCAGGGCTATGCGATCGACCGTATCGTCGAACTGTCGCAGCTTATCGAGACGGAGCGCTCTCTTTCCGCCGATCCCTTCCTCCTGGAGCGCCGCTACGAGTTTCGCTTTCCCACCGTGGCCAAAGAACTCCCCCGCTTCATGCAGGGCTACGATCGTAGCCCCGAGTCGGCAAAAGCTATCCTCGACTTTCTCGAGAAGCACGTTGAGGTGAACCCGTCGATCAAGCAAGCCATCTTGACGCTCTGTGAGGTTGATGGATGAAGCGGCAAGGGCACTGGCCAGGCGCACAGCACGCCTTGCCTACGATCCGTTTTGCGTGCTAAACCAATCGAGCGTCGCTCGCAGCCCCTCTACGACTGTTACCTCAGGGGAATAGCCGAGGGCAGTCTGGGCACGGCTGATGTCGGCCACGGAGTGGCGGATGTCGCCATGGCGGGCGGGGGCATACGTGACCTTGACCGGCTCCAGAGTCAGCTGATCCAGTACAGCCACGATCTGGTTCAGGCTGGTCGCGGCGCCGCGCCCGATATTGAACACCTCTGCTCCCCCATCCAAGGGCACCGTGGCGGCGAGCAGGTTGGCCTGCACCACGTCGGACACGTAGACAAAATCCCGCGTTTGCTCGCCGTCACCGAAAATGGTGCAGGATCGGCCGTTGAGAACCGCCTGGCAAAAGATAGAGAGCACGCCCGAGTAGGGTGAGGAGGGATCCTGGCGTGGCCCGAACACATTCATGTAGCGTAAACCCACGAATTCCATCTCAGGATACGAGGCGGCATAGGCTGTCGCATAGACTTCGGCCATGTACTTGGCCGCCCCGTATGGCGTCAGGGGCGCGATGACACTTGTCTCTCGTTTGGGTAAGGTGGGCTCGTCGCCATATATCGCAGCCGAGGAGGCATAGACCACCCGGCGCACCCCCGCCTGACGCGCTGCCTCGAAGACATGGAAGGTGCCTGTCACATTGCTGCGATGGTTCAGATCCGGCTCGTCAATCGAACGTGGCACGCTGACCATCGCCGCCTGGTGAAAGAGCAACTCACAGCCCTCGACGGCACGCGCGAGGGTATCGAAGTCGGCCACATCCCCCTCGACAAACGTCACCGGCAGCCCCGCCAGGTTAGCCCGCTTGCCCGTGCTCAAGTTGTCGAACACCGTTACCGCGTGTTCCTGCGACACGAGTGCAGCGGTTAAATGGGAGCCGATAAAGCCTGCTCCCCCTGTCACCAGGATTTTCATATCACGTCCCTCCCGAATGGGTAGCCTTGAGCTGTTATGAATCGTCTTGGGACCTCGATGTTACGGCGAGACGGCCGACGTCGATTGTATGTGCTGTCTGGCATGATTGACAAGCACCTTTTTTGTGCAACAAGAAAGAGAAGTGCTACTCTCTCGGGGCCAGAGTCAAGGGATTTGAGCGGTCAGGAGGCATGATGAAAGAACCACACCACAAGGTAACGCGCATTGTTCTCAATCTACGAGAGTGTCCAGAGTGTGGCGAACCGATGAGCTTCACCGAGGCACGCGTCAACGACGGCGATGAGGTGCTGCTCACCACAGCCTGCCTGCGCTGTGACGCCGACGTTACCCGCCAGATCGTAGTGCAGAGCAGTGACCTAGCAGGATCGGAACAGGCGGTGACACCTCACCCCTACCCCCGCGAGGAGTGGAAACAGTGAGCATCCCGCACCTGCAGCGAATCGTCCGGGCCACCCAAGCCGCCCATCCCTTCCCCTTCAAAGAGGCCTGTGGTGGCCTCGTAGGGGCGACACATAAGTCCGCCCCTACATGAATGGGCCTTCGCCCCCAACCCTGAAAGGGCTTCGCATATTCAGCTTTGGGCATAAGACCATTTTAATCTTGGGCGGTCTGAGCGGTCTCGTATCCAGTCAGGTAGTAATGTTCAACGACTGACGGCTCGGTTGCACTGCAGGTTTTGTACACCGGCTGATCTAACGGCCGCGCCTCAACCTGGATGAGGTGCTGTCGGCCATCCTCTGCCCCTTCCAGCACCACCTCCCACTGCCCATCGCCCAGCTCCTCCACTCGCATCACCCGGTAGGCGTCAATGCCCATCTCGCCCGTCCGCTCCCGTAGGAAGTGCTCGGCCGCTTGCTGTGGGCGATCATAGGTTGTGCGCCCTCGGAAGTGGGGCAGGTAGATCTCGTCCTGTCGGTAGCTTTCCACCAGGCGCTCCGCCGCCTCCGGGGTACCCCGTCCATAGGAGAGGCCGTGGGGCAGGAAGAGCAGGTTTGGGGCGAGGCGATGCCCGCCGATGTGCGTGCTCTGCCACGCCTGCTCCCCTGCAGTCTCTGCCACAGCCGCCTGGACCGGCAGGCCAAACTTGGCGCAGCAGGCATCGCGCAGGCCGTTGACGCATACCAGGAACAGCTTGCCGTCCTGACGATGAGCGTCGTATTCCGGCTTGCCGGCCACGATAGCGGTGAGATCCACCTCCAGCAGATCCTCATACTGTTGGAACTCAAAAGCATAGAGGCGGGGCGGGGAGTCGTTGGCGACGGCGACGTAGAAGTGGATGGGATCCGGCTCGTAACGCCCCGGCTTGCGGATAAATTGGATGCGGGTGTTAGGGGTTGTCTCCTGGAACGTCGTCACGTGCGCCTTCACCGCGTCCGCGAGGTCGCTTTCCGGAAAGGCGCGTGCTCCCCAACGGCCGAGGTATTCCAGCAACATCCAGACGTCGGCCCGCGTCGCCGTCGCGCGTAGCGGCTCGGGTACGTCGCGTGAATACACCGAGCAGAAATCGTATCCTTCCACAGTCGGCAAAGGGGACATCGTTACCTCCTTTGAAGGGCTATACCAGTCACCCCTACGAGTGGTTCATCAGCTATAGGAAGCGTAGCTTCTTGCTTCTCCACAGAACTTACGCTTGTCGAACTGTCCTCATAAAGCCAGCGGGCAAGGGGATGACCACAGTGCTCGCAGCTCTGGTTGAGATCATGCCTTGGCTGGTTTGGCTGTCTGCAGGTAGGACACGGAACGGAGCGGCGCGGGCGGCGCAGTTGGAGCAGGAGCCACGTCCCACCGAACGCGACCAGGTAGAGCGAGAGCGCAAGAACCGATGATATCATGATGCCGCTCTGCAACATTTCGGTATCCCTAGCAGGCAAGTCGTAAATGACCAGAAAGCGCGCAGCCAGCAAGGGAACGTATAGCACCCCGAGGAGGAGGCTAACGGCGAGCGTGAGCAAGCGGCGCGTCCACTTTGGTGGGGAGCTGCCGAGGTGGGACGCCAGAACGCGTCCGCTGAAGAAACGCAGGTAGACAAGGCCCAGCCAGGTAGCGCCTGTGGCGGCGAGCAGCCAGAGGAGCAGGGACATGGGGTTGATGAGCTGGCCAGTCAAGAGCGGGGCCACGGGGGATAGAAGGCCTACTGGCGTGATAAAGAAACCTGTCTCTAGCCCTAACGCCACGAGTAACGCGAAGAGGAGCATCCTCACATATCCATGTG
>JALZCF010000235.1 GCA_030863245.1 Chloroflexota bacterium | reverse complement strand
CGCGCCGAGATGCGGCGCCGCAGCAGCAGGTTCTCACCGAAGACAACCGCCTGGCGCAGCTGGCCACTGACCCACATCTCATACTCGTCGCCGTGCCATTCGCCACCGTAGGAGAGGTGAGAGGCCGGAATGTAGGAGGCACGTCCATGCAGTCCGAGTTGCTGTCCGTCATCTACAGCGGGCGCACAGGTCTGTGTGAGGCCCGCCGTGTTCAACAGGCCGCCGTGGAAACCCCGCAACCATCCCAGACCCTCCGGCTCGTAGAAAGCAGGCGCGGTAGCCGTTGTGGCAGAGCGCCACGCGATCGAGGCGCCACGATAGCTTGCCCAGGCGATATCCATCCCCCGATCGACCAGCACGGTAAAATCAAAGCCGCTGCCGGTACGAACGTCTGCAGTACGCACCCCCCGCTCAAAGCCATCCCCCAGTTCCCCCACTCGAACGCCCGCGAGTTGACTGATATCCCCCATGCGCTGAAGGAGCTCCTCGCGCGAGTATTCCCTGCCGAACAATCTCGCCATCTCTTCCCCTTTCACAGGTCGCTTACCAATGGTATTTAAGATTAAGGAAATCGTGGAAAGTGCAAAGCGTGGTTGACATGCAAAAAGGCCACTGATATAATCGCACACCATAGGACTTGGTCCCGATATGCGATATTTCCTCAGCATTTCTTTCCTTTTGCCTCAATATTCGTCATACAACAGCTATCTCACTGCCAGGAGCAGATAGCGGCTCTCATTTTGGCTTGCTTCTCCACTAATTAAACAGGATTCGATGCAACGGCGCAAGACTCTTGAAAAGGCGACTCGTCAGTGGCTCTCCACGAGGGTATTACAGAGTTCCCCACCTTACTCCTCGTGCATCGTTCGCTGTCAACCGAGCAGCCCGGATAGTTGAAAGTCGAGGAGCAACATGTCAGCAGAAGTTGTACTGGATGAGAAGACGGATGTTACCCCGATCCTGGCACTGCGCGGCATCTCGAAGTACTTCGGGCACGTCCGAGCCCTGGATAGCGTCGACTTCGAGGTGCTACCTGGGGAGATCCTGGCACTGGTGGGCGACAATGGTGCAGGCAAGTCCACCCTGATCAAGATTGCATCAGGTGTCTACCAGCCAGATGCGGGTCAGGTGTACGTGGATGGGGAACCGGTCGAGTTCCACAGCCCGCACGACGCCAGAGGATACGGAATCGCGACCGTTCATCAGGATCTGGCCTTGGCGGACGATCGGGACGTGGCGTCTAACCTCTTTCTGGGCCGTGAGCCGACTCGCTTCTTCATGGTCGACAAGGGACGTATGAACCGCGAGGCGCGACAGGTGCTCAACCGCCTGCGGATCAATATACCTTCAGTCGAGACGATGGTCGGTTGGCTATCCGGCGGGCAGCGCCAGGCAGTTGCGATCGGTCGCGCGATTGCGCAGGGTGGTCGGGTCTTTATTATGGATGAACCCACGGCCGCGCTTGGCGTCCGGGAATCGGCGAAAGTGCTACAACTGATTCTAGGGCTCCGCGAGGAAGGAAGTTCGGTCGTAGTTATCAGCCACAACATGCGCCACGTCTTCTCCATCGCGGACCGTATCACGGTGTTGAGGAACGGGCAGAAGGTAGGAACACGTGTGCGGCGGGAAAGCTCAGCGGACGACATCGTGCGAATGATAACCGGCGCGGATATGCTGGTTGCGAGTACCGAGACGGACGTGATGGCAGCATCGCCTGGTGCTTGAGGCGCGACAAGAGGAGTCATGGATGACGGAGAAAGCAGAGCAATCGCTTGATCCGCTGGCGATCGGGCGCGAAGTAGACGGGGCACCGGAGGTCGTAGAGCAGCCGCCGAGCCGGCTTCGCCGCCTTCTAGGGCAGCGGGAGCTCGGCATCATTAGCGCGGCCATCTTCCTCTTCATCATTTTAAGCCTCATCAACCAGGAAGCAGGCGTGAACAAGTTCACGCAAACCGAGAACTTGCTCACGATCGCCCGCCAGATCTCGCTGGTTACCATCATGGCGGTAGGGATGACCTACGTCATCATCTCGGGCGAGATCGACCTGGCCATCGGTTCGACCTTCGGCGTCAGCGGTATTGCATTGGGCCTTCTGATCAAGGATGGCCACGATCCGTGGTTCGCCCTCCTCGCGGCACTGGCCCTCGGCACCAGCATCGGATTGTTCAACGGCGCCGTGAGCACGAAGTTCGGGGTTCCCTCCTTCGTTGTGACACTAGGCATGCTAAGTGCCCTGCGTGGCGTCGCACTTGCCCTGGCAGGCGGCTGGCCCGTGGCCGGTCTGCCCTCCGATCGCTTCTTCGCGATCACGGGCGGCTTCCTCGTGATAGCGACCGACACCTACACCAGTATCCCTATGCAGGTTATCTGGATGATCGTGGTGCTACTAATCGGCTGGTTCGTGCTCTCCAAGACTCGCTATGGCTACCACCTCTATGCTACGGGGAGTAACAAGCAGGCGGCCATCCTCAATGGTATCCCCACAGACCGTGTGAAGATTCTTGCCTTTATGTTCACGGGCTTCTTGGCAGCCCTCGCTGCAAGCCTGCAGCTTGGTTTCTTTAAGTCGTTTCAACCCACTAACGGACAGGGGCTTGAGTTGGAGGTTATTGCAGCCGTTATCATCGGAGGCACCAACCTCTTCGGCGGCTCGGGAAACATCCTTGGCACCCTGGTCGGGGCGGCCATCATCGGCATGATCACGAATGGCCTCATCCTCGCGGGCGTGCCGACATACTGGCAGTTCGTCGCCATCGGTCTCATCATCATCTTCGCGGTCGTGCTCGACGTACAGATACGGAAACGACAGCGATAGCAAGGAAGGAGGTACCGGGCAAGAGAAAGCTGTTCAAGCAGACGCGTGCAATGACCTTTTTCTTATCACTGGAGGAGAGAAGGATGGAAAAGCATGGTAGAGGCGTGCTACTGATAGCTGTCCTGCTGGCTGCGCTGCTTGTTTTGGCAGGTTGTGGCGGCCAAGCGCAACCGGTAACCGAGCCAGCACCCACGGAAGCGCCAGCGGAGGAGGAGACGCAGGCGGAGGAAGAGGAGCCCGCGGCGGCGGAGCCCGAGCCGACCGAGGAGCCCACGGAGGAGACTGAGGAAACAGAGGGGGAAACGACCGAGGAGAGCGAGGTGGAGGTTAGCGCGGGCGAGGAAGCCGACGAGATTTCGGTAGAAGGCACCACGGGCGAAGCGCGCGAGATGGTCTTTATCACCCACGACATGCACCCCTTCTTTGTGCCGACCATTGTGGGCATGAGCGACGCATGCCAGGCCGTCGGTTGGGACTGCAGCTTTATCGGGCCACCTAGCTTCTCGGTGGAAGGAACGGCGCAACGTCTAGAATCGACCATCGCAACCGGGCCGGATGCGATCGGGATGGTCTTTAGCGACCCTGAGGCGTATAACAGCTTGGTCGAGGATGCGCTGGAGCAGGGCATCACCGTCGTCGGCTACAACACCGATAACGACTTCCGAGCCGACATGGGG
>JALZCF010000228.1 GCA_030863245.1 Chloroflexota bacterium | reverse complement strand
CACGGCTGGGAAAAGCACATTGCCGCCCGGGGCGTCGAGGCTCCCGGTCAGCGCGTAGAGCTGGCCAATCGCCCGCGCGATCTGGGTGGCGTTCGACTGCATCTCGACGCCACTCCAGGCATAATAGGCAACCGGCCGCGCTTCCCAGAGCAGCCTGGCCGCCCCTTCTATCTGGTGGCGGTCGATGCCACAGATCGCCTCCGCCCGCTCCGGGGCGTAATGCCGGCAGAGGTCGGCCGTGAGGTCGAAGGCGGGTCGACAAACAACCTTGCCCTGCAAGGTCTCAATCGGGAACTCACCGAAGAGAGCCAGATCGACGTTGTTTCCCTCATAGCGGCCGGTGGCTGGGTCGTAGAGTATGGGGCAGCCCTTGACCTCGTTCCAGGCCACATAGCGTTGCCCGCTGCCGTCAGCCGAGAGGTCGCTTTCGGTCAGCAACCGCCCGTTGTCCGCTCGGACGAGCAACGGAGCGTTCGTCCAGTCGCGGATGAAGTCGCGATCGTACCACCCCCGCTCGATCATGACATGGGCGATGCCAAGCGCCAGCGCCCCGTCGGTGCCCGGGCGCACGCGCAGCCAGAGATCCGCCTTCCTAGCGGGACCGGTGCGGCGCGGGTCGACCACAATCAGCCGCGCGCCTCGTTTGAGCGCGGCGGTGGTGGCAACTGCGTGGGCCAGCCGAGCCACGTGCGGATTGTAGCCCCAAAAGAGGATGCAGCCGGCCTGCTCAAGATCCGGCATGTATCTGCCGGGCACACTGGCGCCGAAGGTATACAGCGTGGCCAGATACCGCCCCCACCCGCACAGCTCCATCGACACACAGAGGTTTGGACTTCCGAATGCATTCATCAGGCGCTGAATCCAGACCACCGAGTCATCCGATGCCGATGTAGACGGGGAGACCGTGCTGAAGACGACACTTTCTGGACCGTGCTCGTCGGCGATCCTGCGCAGCCTGGCAGCCGTCAGGTCCAGTGCTTCGTCCCAGCTGATCCGTTGCCAGCCGGGGTCTCGATCCCCCTTGGGCCGGGTTCGTTTCAGAGGATAGAGCAAGCGGTCCGCGTGATAGACGAGTTCCGGCGCCGCCCGCCCCTTCGCGCAGAGCGCCTTGCCAGTCGGATGTGACCGATCTGGCTCCAAGGCAACGAAGCGGCCGTTCTCGACGACGGCGATCGAGCCGCAGCGCGAAACGCACAGGGCGCAGTAACCTGGAATCCGCTCGCTAGATGGCTTGTCTGCTACCATCGTGATGTTTCCTTCCTAACTGTCAACCGGTGGTGGTTCGATCCGCAAGTCTCATAAAGGGTATCAGGGTGCAGATGGCTGCGAGAGATGGAGGGATCTAGCAGGGCAATGACGGAGGGGTGACGAAGTAAAACAACGATGGTCAGCATCGAACCCTCGCCTTTCTAGTATACACGGTTTGTCAAGTCCCCCCTTGGTGCTCGTCTCCCGCGCCTTGATAGGTGCAGTTCACTGGCAGATGAGCCTAGTCGAATAAATATGATAGAATGAAGGGGCCTATGTCCCAGTCATCAGGCGGTTGACGCTCTTGGACATGGTCCCCCTCCGCTGCTTGGCGGATGTGGGGATCAGGTGGGGTATTTTCCCTTGCCAACCGGCACCTTATCGTCCTGAGCAGTGCTGACCCACAGCCCCTCCGTCGTGGGGCTGCCCGGCTACAGAAGACGCTGCGGGAGAGGGCCGGCGTGAGCGCGGAGATCGTTGCCAGCGCGGCGGTACCCCAGGCGCAGACAATCGTTGGGGTGAGTGTTATGCCGGGGGCAACCGCGCATCTGCAAGGATACGAGTTGAGGATCGACGCGGCAGGCATTTTTGCCATGGCTAGCGGCCCGGCGGGCACCTTCTACGCCATCATGACCCTGTGTCAGTTAGTGGAGCAGTACGGTCGTAATCTGCCCATGCTGCGCATCCGCGACTGGCCGGACTTCCCCACACGGGGGGTGATGCTAGATATCAGCCGCGATAAGGTTCCCACGCGGGCGGACGATGCAATTCTGGGCGGACATCATCATGGAACATTCGGAACTGGTACCGGATTTGCCGCAGGACATGATTGCCCTGGAATGGGGGCACGAAGCGGACCATCCTTTTGACCGCGACGGTGCCCTGTTGGCGGCCTCCGGCTTGCCCTTCTACGTCTGTCCCGGCACCTCATCATGGAACAGCATTGCCGGGCGCACGGAGAACGCCCTCGGCAACCTCCGCAGTGCGGCCGAGAACGGCCGCAGGCATGGCGCGATAGGGTACCTGACGACGGATTGGGGCGATTACGGTCACTGGCAATCCCTCCCCACCAGCTACCCGGGCTTCGCCTACGGCGCTGCCCTCTCTTGGGGCTACGACGCCAACTGTGATATGGGACTCGTCGAGGCGCTGGACGTGCACGCCTTCCGCGACCCGACGGGCACCATGGGCCGCATTGCCTATGATCTAGGTAATACATACCGGCACGCCGGCATCGCTATCCCTGGCGTCAGCGCCCTCTTTCTCCTCCTGCAAATCGCGCCGGAGCAGTTTGTAGAGATATGGCGCGGTAGCGGGATGGAATTCCCGGCACGTGCTATCCCCAACCGCTTCCTGGTGCTATCTGTCTGGGCACCAGAGATCCAACGTCTGAACGCGGAGGGGCTGCACAACGCCCTGCACTATATAGATCGCGTGATGGAGCAGTTGGGGAAAGCGCAGATCCAACGTCCGGACGCGGACCTCATCCGCCGCGAGTATAGCTGGGCCGCCGACATGTTACGCCACGCCTGCCAACGTGGATTGTGGTTGCTGGGCGTGGCCCGTGGAGAAGAGGATACGACCTGGCGCCGGACGTTAGCAGAGGAGGCGGATCGACTCATCACAGAATTTCAAGCCATCTGGCTGGCGCGCAACCGTCCCGGTGGGTTCAAAGAGAGCGTGGCGCGGATGGAGACGATGCGCCGGGATTATGACTGAGCGCCGCTCACCTGCCTGGAACAGCGGCTCCCCATCTTCGAGGTGCACTGGCGTTGCGATCCTACTAAGCGCCGTGACTCGGCGTCGTTGAGTCGGGGAAAAGCGACGTTCTGTTCGGCGTTCATATCATTCATTATAGATAGTTGCCCACGCTCCTACCAAGAATTGTTGGAGAGATAACCGTAAGATCCACACGTTCAGCACCAAGAAAGTCTCTGAAACGAGCTAATCCCTTGGCAAATGCTAGGTAAAAAGCATCATCTGCTTCAAGCCACTCTTCTAGCCATACTCCATTGATGAGCAGTGCCTTACTCTGCCGCTCAAGTTTAGCGTCCATCCGCGCCACTAATTGGTCGCCGTAGAGAACCGGCATCGTATACGGACCGTATTGGCGTTGTGGGGCAGGTTTGTAGATTTCCCAAATGTAGTCAAAGTCAAATATTTCCTTTGCCCGCCCACGTGCGCTTACATACTCAAGCGGTGACAGAAAGATGACTTCTTCTACTGTCGTAGTGGTGATGGGAGGCCAATCTGATGGCATCAGCCCGTCAGATAGATGATCAAGAAGCGTGGCATCTGATGCGAGGAAATATAAAGGCTCCTTGTGATTTTCAAGGCGAACGCTTGTCAGTTGCCCGGCTTCAACCATCTCTGCCAGCTTCGACTTGGTTTCTTTCACATCAACAGGACGTGCATTCACCGATTTAAGGATGCGGCGAAAATCACGCTCCAGGACAAATCCAAGCTGAGAGACTGCCTTGCGGGTAAAGAACTCAATCGCATCCTTTTCGCTCGCCGACCACTGCAAATGGGCGGGGGCGACATTCTCCAGAAAGTCATAGACCCGTTCCTTTCCCTGTCGGCTATGACTCATCAACTCACCCGTTAACCACAAGTAATGGAGAGCGACACCGGTATCCTTGCTGGCGCGGTAATGATTGACCGCTTTGCCTTCCAGGTCTCGTTTTCGTAGTGGCCCACGCGCCCGAACGGCTTGTCGAACTTCATCTAGCAATGCTGGATTCGCTTGTGCAAATTCTGCCCAACGCGTTTCCGACTTGTGCCGCTCCATGATCACGCGCCAATAAGGCAGTTCTTCCATTGGATAAATGAACAATGCCCCACCGTAGTCGAAAAATCGGCGCTCTACATATAACAGACTGTCCAGATACTCTGGTTGATAGTGGGTAACGCGCCCCCATAGCGCAATATCGTGGCTTGGCACGAGGACGGAAACCGGATCGATCTGTACTGCTTCCACAGCGCGCAAAGCCTCGGCTGTGCCTTCTTTACCATTCCAGCGCCGACCCGGCCATAAGCCTTGCTTCGCCAGGATGAATTGACGGCGAACTGATTCGGAGATTGAAGTCTCTGTGCTCATCGCGCCATTACACTATCATCAAAGGTGGCCCAACCAACTCCATGCCATGGGCACGCCACAACTCTGGATCCTGCGGCGGCCCAGCGCTCATGCTCTACTTCGACCTTGCGCGCGGCGTTTTTCTCTGTTCCATAGTATACGGAAGTGGCCCAAGAAATAAAGCTCTCTCCGCGAATCTCGGCGCCACTGAGTATGGTACGCCGCGTTATGTAACAGGGTGGCTCTAGAACGCAACCTTTCTGCACCGTAGCGCTCCTTTTTGTCTCGCGCGACCAGCGTTATCAGCCCTGTCTTTTCGTTCTAATACAAATGGCGGATGGCCCAGTACGCCGTTCCATCATTTGGCCGATCCCGCAACCCGACTTCGAGCCAGTGTAAAACGGGGCACTTTTGCGTAAGCTTCTTGGAGATTGCGGAGTGCGGAGTGCGGAGTGGAGGCTGGAGACTGGGGAGCAGCGGAGAGGGAGAATATGGGTACGATGGCCGGACGCTTGGGGGCGCTGCGAGGGTGGCAGAGATGGAATGAGAGGGAGCGCGGCGCGGAGACGGATATGCGCCTACGAGGGGTGACGCTACACGTCGCGCGTGTGTTGTGGCTGGCGGGGGTTGCCCTGGCAGTTGGGCTCTTCGTGTGGGCGCTGCCTAGCTATGTCGATGCCCTATACCGCGAGGCCGTGGCAGTGGGCGGGCGCGGGGGGATGCCTATCTCGACCACGTTGTACGTTGGCCTGCGCGCCGGCCTGGCGGTGGCACTCCTCCTCGCCTTTGCCGTACCCGCCCTGCTCATCGTGTGGCGCAAGTCGGACGAGTGGCTAGGGCTCTTCATCTCGCTGACGGGCTTCCTCTACGGTGCGTATATCACCCTGCCGTTGGATACGCTCCCATCGGCGAACCCGTGGCTGTACGCCCTTGCCAATCTGGTACAGGTAGGCGGT
The DNA here is from genome assembly GCA_030863245.1 of Chloroflexota bacterium. Taxonomy (GTDB): domain Bacteria; phylum Chloroflexota; class Anaerolineae; order Ardenticatenales; family Ardenticatenaceae; genus JALZCF01. The sequence continues at coordinate 2,507 of JALZCF010000228.1, read as the reverse complement.
TGGTGGAGCGCGGTGCTGTTTTTCTACCTCTTTCCCGATGGACGGCTCGTGCCGCGCTGGACGCGTGCGCTGGTTGTCGCGAGTGCCGCTTGGGGGTTGCTGTGGCTGCTCTTCCCACAGAGTCGCTTCAATCACGCCAACCCCTACACCTTGCCCCTCCCCAACGTCCTCATTCACCTGGCCTGGTTCGTGAGCGGCCTGCTGGCGCAGCGTGCGCGCTACCGCCTGACCCCCGATCCGGTGCAGCGCCAGCAGACGCGCTGGTTTGTCCTCAGTCTGCAGGTAGTGGTGGTTACCTATCCCATCCCCGTCTTGCTGCCTCGCTTGCTGTCCGCGCTGGGCCTGGCCCAACCTGGCGACCTCCTCTACATCGTGACGGGAGAACCGCTCTACGCCCTGATCCTGTTGGGGTTGCCCTCCCTGCTCACCTTCTCGATCCTGCGCTACCGTCTGTGGGACATCGACGTACTGATCAACCGCACGCTGGTCTACGGCTCGCTGACGGTGCTGCTCGGCTCCTTCTATGGTGGGAGTATCCTGCTGCTGCAGGCGCTGCTCCATCGCGTCGCTCAGCAGGAGTCGGTGCTCGCCGTGGCCGCCTCCACGCTGGCGCTGACCGCCCTCTTCAACCCCGCGCGGCGCCGTGTCCAGCGGGCCGTCGATAGACGTTTCTATCGAGAGAAGTACGATGCCCAGCAAGCGTTGGCACAGTTCAGCGCCACGTTACGGGACGATAGCAGTGCGGACTTGAGCTGGCTGGGCCATCAATTGGTTGCGCTGGTCGAGCAGATCCTGGCGCCGACCCACACCGCCCTATGGCTACTTACGCCGGCTGGATTTCAACGGCAGGTCGCGGTAGGCAGCCAGAGCCAATCCGTTACCGTGGGGCTGGGCGACCCGCTGATTACCCAACTGCGCCAGGCTACCCATCCGATGGCAGTGGACGCAGGGGCGCTCGTCTCGCCCGCCCTACAACAGTTCGAGGCGGACGCGATCCATCTACTGGTGCCCCTGGTCAGCCAGGGGGTGCTGGTGGGCTTCCTCTCCCTGGGGGCGAAGCGTGGCGAGCAAGGGTATTCACGGGATGACCAGGCGCTGCTGGGTAGCCTGGCGATGCAGGTCGGTGCGGAGCTGCGTGTTGCGCAACTGGTGCACGAGCGTGAGGACGAGGCGCGCGTGCTGGAGCGCCTCGAGCAGGAACTGCGCGTCGCGCACTTCATCCAGCAGGCCCTCTTGCCACAGCAGATGCCGGTGCCCATGGGATGGCAGGTGGCGACGCAGTACCGACCGGCACGGGCAGTGGGCGGCGATTTCTTTGACTTTATCGCGCTGTCCGATGGCCGTTTGGCCTTGGTCATTGGGGACGTGACAGACAAGGGGGTGCCGGCCGCCCTCATGATGGCCAGCACGCGAGCCATCCTCGCCGGCTGTGCAGAGCGCTGGATGGAGCCGGGCGCGGTGCTTCAGGCGGCCAACGAGCGTCTCTACCCCCAGATGCCGCAGCGCATGTTTGCCACCTGCTTCTACGCCCTGCTCGACCCCGTCAGCGGGCGGCTCCGCTACGCCAACGCGGGTCACAACCTTCCATTGCAATGGGGTGAGGGAGGGGTGGCAGAACTGCGCGCGACCGGCCTTCCACTCGGCCTATTCCCCGACGCCCAGTACGGGGAGCATGAAATCACCCTCCAGCCGGGCGATTCCCTCCTGCTGTATAGCGATGGTCTCGTAGAAGCGCACAATGCGCAAGGGGAGATGTTCGGCACGTCGCGCCTGCGCATGCTACTCGCCGAGTCAAGAGGGAGCAACTCTGATGTCCTGGACACCCTGCTAGCCGCTCTGACAACCTTCACGGGCGAGGGAAGGGAGCAGGAGGATGATGTGACCCTCGTGATGCTCCAGCACCAGTACCACGCCCATGATGGTGGGGTAGAGCAGTAGCTACGAAGCTCTGGCAGGTATGGCGAATTTCGTGGGTCCGCCTCAGACGGTGGGTTGGATATTCTGGTTGACGTGGAAAAAGTTGGTTGGGTCGTACTTGTTCTTGAGGGCGACCAGTCGCTCGTACTTTTCAGGGCCGTAGGCAGCACGTACCCGCGCTGGCTCCTCGCCTTCGCTGAGGAAGTTCACGTAGGTGCCGCCACTGGAGAAGGGGCGCATCGACTGCCAGAAGTCGCGCGTCCATTTTACCTGCCGCTCGTTCTCGGCGGGGTCCGTCCAGCCGTTGTTGATTGCGGCGACGAAGGCCGCGTCGCGGTGGCTGGCCGCCAGCGCCATCTCGTCCACGCGGCTCATCGCGCCACCCAGTTGCATGATCAGCACTCGCGTCATGGGCGAGGAGATCGTCGCCGCATGGGCCACCGCCGTGTCAATCGCCTCGTCGCTCAGGCCCGCCAAGTACTCGGACTTCCAGTAGTAATAGTTGCCTTTGGGCTGCCCCTTGTCCAACATAGCCTGCAGGGCGACATACGATTTCGGGCCAATTCGGTCGGCCACCGGCTCGCCATGTG
>JALZCF010000176.1 GCA_030863245.1 Chloroflexota bacterium | reverse complement strand
CAACGATAGCAGGCAGTACACAACATGCAACACACAGTAACATATGACAAACGGCATGAAAATAAGTGACATTTGGTATAGCTGTAGAGCCTTGTGTCACTACAATATCTTCATACATGCTTGTCTAAAGATGCCCCGCTCGGCATTCATTCTTATACCAGCGTCGGCAGCTGCTGCCCCACTCCGAGCGTGATTCGGCATAATGTGTTGATGTTAGAAGGGTCGCAGCTCTCGATCAATGGTTGCCCAATCTTCGAGGAACCGTTTCAGTCCTGCGTCCGTCTTGGGATGCTGGATCATCTTCTTGAGGGTGTCAAAGCCCATGGTAGCGATATCGGCACCGGCCAGAGCAGCTTCGATGACGTGACGTGGGTGACGGATGCTAGCTGCCAGAATCTCGCTCTCGTAGCCATAGTTCTCTTTGATGGTGACCAGTTGCCGAATGATCTCCATACCCTCATGACCGATGTCATCCAGGCGCCCAATGAAGGGGCTGACGTAGGTAGCGCCTGCCTTCATTGCCAGCAGACCTTGGTTGACACTGAAGACGAGCGTCACGTTCGTGGGGATGCCCTCTTTCGAGAGTTGTCGTACAGCAGCCAACCCCGCTGGTGTGCAAGGGATCTTGGCGATGATGTTGTCTGCCCACGAGGTGACAAGCCGCGCCTCCTCTATCATCTCGTCGGTTTCTAATGCCACCGTTTCTGCACTGACAGTGCCTGCCCGGTTACCGATTAGATCCGAGATGGCAAGGATATTCGTTTTGAAGTCGCGGCCCGCCTTCGTCGCAAGGCTGGGGTTGGTGGTGACGCCATCCAGGATGCCCCAGGAGTCCGCGATGCGGATTTCATCGAGAATAGCGGTATCGAGAAAAATCTTCATGAGTCTCTCCCTTTGAGGTGTGCGAACGGATGCTCTATCATTCGTCGTCCATTTGTTGGAGTACGCGCTCATCTTGCTGCTTCTGCCACCAAAGGACGCATCCCAGACCAAGCAAAAAGCTCGCCACAGAAAGCATCCATCGCCATGGAGATTTAATGTCGTTAGATTCAAACACAATCCGCTCTTTCCTTGCCCACCAACAGCTATCACTCACCTGACCAGAAATAGCCAAGGTCGATTACATGTTCCATACTCCACCATCCTTACTATCTACCATGCAACATGCAACACGCAACATGCAACATGTAACAGACTAATAATATTGTAGGGACGCAACGTGCCGGACGCAACACGTTTGTCTTGTCCTCCAAAAGTGTCCATGATATCATCTGCACTTGTGACAAATGTAACTAGTGGCGCACTTCATCGCTACTGCTTGCCATGTGTTTCGCCTTAGATAAAACGCCGTAGGAGGGCACGTGACCTTCGGACGTATCACTGCTATTCTGGGCGGGATCTTCCTGGTCTTCGTAGGCCTTATTCTGGCATTCCCCCATGTGCCATGGATCCTGCCCGTTGCCGCCGCTGAAGAAGCAACCGGCATCGATAATCTGTTTCTGCTGATGCTCGTGGTAAGCCTTGGCATTTTCATCTTTGTCCAGGGCTTCCTCCTCTACTTTGTGTGGCTCTATCGGCAGCGACCGGAAGACGACCCAGATGCGGTAGGGCGTGCGCTTCACGGTGATAACCGTCTGGAAATCGCCTGGACGATAGCGCCCGCTATTTTCCTGGTCGTGCTTACGATCCTGAGTCTTCGGGTCTTCAACGATCTCAACCTAAGTGAGGATATGCCGCCTCCCGGTGCACACATCGTTGATGTGACCTCTCAACAGTTCTTCTGGACCTTTGGCTACCCTGCGACGGGGATCAGCGAGGTCGGCACGCTGACGATGGAGAAGGGCACCACCCACGTGCTGAATATCACTGCGAGGGATGTGAATCACGCCTTTTGGGTGCCCCAATTCCGCATCAAGCAGGATGCCACGCCTGGTTTCGTCCGCTCCATCCAGATCACGCCTGACATGACCCATGAGGAGGCGGGTTTCCCGGAGGGGTTCCCGCTGCGCTGCGCCGAGTTCTGTGGGGCGGGCCATCCCACAATGCTGGCCACGGTGCATGTGCTGGAGCCGGATGCCTACCAAGCGTGGGAGGCGGAGCAACTGGCGGGGATGGAGGCGGTGCCAGCAGAGGATGCTTCCCCCGAAGAACTCGTCGAATTTGGGTTACAGGTATACGTGGCGAATGGTTGCACCGCCTGCCACGAATTGGAAGCGGCTGGCTCGACTGCCGCGGTCGGTCCCACCCATAATGGGCTCGGTGTCATAGCAGAGGAACGCATCGAAGACCCAGGTTACACTGGGGAGGCCGAGACACCTGCAGAGTATATCGCTGAGAGCATCCGCAACCCGGGTGCCTACGTGGTTCCCGGCTACCAGAACATCATGCCACCCTACTCAGAGGAGCAGATCAGTGACGACGAGTTAAATGCTCTCGTTCAGATGCTGTTGCAGCAGTAGGGATGCTGACACTGTAATCTTCGGTCGATTCGTCAACGACAACTCTAGGAGGAGGCCGCATGGCCAAGCGTGTAATGGATACCGCGCATCAACTCTGGCAGCGTGTGACGCTCCGTCAAGTGGGGGTGGCGTTGCTGGCCGTTGTGTTCCTGCTCTTGGTAAGCAGCGAACAGGCCCTCGCACAGGGAGCAGACGTGCCTGGCGCGAACCCCGTTACGGGTACACTGATCGGGTTGGTGCTCGGTTTGATAGGGGTAGCCTTTTTGACGTTCGTTCTGATAAGCTTTGTCATCTGGGCTACCGGTGGGCGTGTCCCGATTCCACGAACGGAAGAATTGCATGGATGGAAACGGTATCTCTGGTTCAGCACCGATCATAAAGTAATCGGCATCCAGTACTTCTGGACCTCCTTTGGGTTCTTCATCCTAGGGGGCATTATGGCCCTGCTGGTGCGCCTTGAGCTGGCTCAGCCCGGACTCAACTTCGTCACCGCCGACCAGTACAACCAGTACTTTACCATGCACGGGACGATCATGATCTTCTTGTTCATCATCCCCATGCTGGTTGGTGCCTTTGGTAACTTCGCCGTTCCCTTGATGATCGGCACTTTCGATATGGCGTTCCCCAAGCTCAACGCCCTCTCCTACTGGCTGATCCCACCTGCTGGGTTGATGCTGATTGCTAGCTTCTTTGTCGAGAGTGGGACGGCGCAGGCAGGCTGGACCGCCTATCCACCCGTTGCGTTGCAGGGCGGGTTGGGCCAGATTCTCTGGGTTCTTGCCATCTTCACGGTTGGATGGAGCAGTATTGTCGGCGGGATGAACTTCCTGGTGACGATCATCAACATGCGCACGAAGGGGATGCATTACTTCCGTCTGCCGCTCTTTGTCTGGGCTATCGCCGTCACGGCGGTGCTCGCCGTGCTTGGTACTCCCTCGCTAGCGGCTGCCCTGACCCTGCAATTCATGGCCGGTGCCTTTAACTTCCCCTTCTTCAATGCGGAGGCGGGAGGCAACCCGTTGATGTACCAGCATATTTTCTGGTTCTACTCCCACCCGGCGGTCTACATCATGATCTTGCCCGCCTTCGGGATCATCTCGGAGCTCATCCCCGTTTTCAGCCGCAAACCGCTCTTCGGCTACCGCGCGTTGGTCTATGCCACAGCAGGGATTGGTCTTCTGAGCTTCCTCGTCTGGGCGCATCATATGTTCGCCTCGGCGATGGTGCCTTCGTTACGGATCCCCTTCATGCTCACCACGATGCTGATAGCGGTACCATCGGGGATCAAGATCTTCAACTGGCTTGGTACCCTGGCCTTCGGCAAGATTCGCCTGACGACCCCCATGCTCTTTGCTTTGGCGCTCGTCTCGATGTTCGTCATTGGTGGTATCTCCGGGGTCTTCTTGGGCTCTATGCCAGTTGACCTTCACCTCCACGATACCTACTTTGTGGTAGCGCATATCCACTACGTGCTCTTTGCCGGCTCTGCCTTCGCTATCTTTGGTGCTACCTACTACTGGTTTCCTAAGATGTTCGGGCGGATGATGGACGAGCAGCTGGGCAAGATACATTTCTGGCTCTCCTTCATCGGTTTCAACCTGGCCTTCCTGCCGATGCACGCGGTGGGTGCTCTTGGCATGCCCCGTCGCTACGCCGACTACGCCCCCGAATTCACCGCTCTGAACCTCACAATTACGATCGGTGCGTTCCTTCTCGGTGCAGCGCAGCTCGTCTTGATCTACAACATGGTGCAGACGCTGCGCGTCGGTGAGAGGGCACCCGCGAACCCCTGGAACGCGCGTACGCTAGAGTGGCTCACTAGCTCACCGCCGCCCCACCACAACTTCGAGGAGCCACTCACCGTCGACCACGACCCGTATGACTACGGTCGCCGCATCCCAACGCCCGAAGCCCTGCCAGTTCCTGGCGACTGAGGAGATTGGAAAGTGGAAAATGGAAAGGGGAGATTGGAAAGTGGATCTGGCAAAGCCTTGATTGCCAGTCCAACCCCATTCCATCCTTCACTCTCTAATCTGCACTCCGCACTCCCCACTTGAAGGAGCCTTATGAATCCAGTCATTGCCCAAAAGTTTGAAGCCAATCAAGAACCGGGCTCAGGTGTCGCAAATGACAAGCTTGGAATGTGGATTTTCCTTGCATCCGAGGTGGTATTCTTTGCCGTTCTCATCTCGGCCGTCGTCGCCCTGAGTCTGCGTCCTGAAAGCAACTGGAGCCTACACCAGGAGCCGTATACCGAGGTAGCTATTATCCTCGCTACGATCAACACCTTCATCCTCATCCTGAGTAGTGTGTTCGTGGTGAGTGCGATAGATGCGATCCAGCATGGCAGACAGAGGTGGATGCTCTTCTGGCTCTTTCTGACGTTGCTAGGGGGCGTGGCATTTCTCTTTAACCAGTCTCGCGAGTGGGCCGAACTAAGCCATATTCTCCACGAGATCTTTGGTTTTGCTGAAGGCTTTGCGGGTGCGCAGGAAAGTGTTTATGCCGCCTCATTCTACACCGTCACGGGATTCCACGGCGCGCACGTCTTTATCGGTGTCCTGCTTCTGCTCTACGTCATGATGCGCGCCCTGCGCGGCGACTTCACGCCCCGCAAGTACAATGCCCTGGAAATGTTCGGTCTCTACTGGCACTTCGTCGACCTGGTGTGGATCATCCTCTTCACAATTCTGTATCTGATTTAGAAGGACGGTAGCATGGCAGATATTTACGACGATTCCCTTCATGCCGAGCACGAGGAGGAACATCACGGCGGCTCCTTTAAGCTGTACTGGGGCATTGCTGTCATTCTAGGGGCTGCCACGATTATCGAGGTCCTGCTCGCCGATTTCATGAAAGAACAGGGCGTGAGTGGCGGAATAATCGCGGGCACGATGATGGCGATTGCTATCTTTAAGGCCGCCCAGGTCGTCCTCTTCTATATGCATCTCAAGTACGAGAAGCGCTTCCTCTGGATTATCTTCTTCATCCCCTTCTTCCTCGTCTCACTGCTCGCGCTAACGCTCTTTGTACAGCCTTGAGGTGCCGTTTGCCTTGACCCATAACTCTCGACCATTCGTCACCAAGTGAATCGTCCCCTGCTCGTCTGTGCGGAAGATACGCACGCCGATTGCTTCCAACCGTGCTATGACCTCCCCATGAGGATGACCGAAGCGGTTATCGCGACCAGCAGAGATAAGAGCAATGGTTGGCCGCACGGCGTTGAGGAAGGGCTCGGTGGAGGAGGTGCGACTGCCGTGGTGGGCTACTTTCAACACTTGACAGGGGGTAAGTCTCTTGCTGTCGACCAACCGTGCTTCTGCCTCAGCCTCGATGTCTCCCGTGAGGAGAGCACAGAAGTGGCCGTAGTGCAGGCGCGTGACAACAGAGTTGTTGTTCAACTGCTCAAAGGGCGCGCTAGTAGGCGCCAACACCTCCAGGGTGACGCCCTCCCCGAGTTGCCACTGCTGCTCGGGTTGGGCAGAAAGAGGCCTCAAGCCTTGTGCTTGTAGCTGTTCGAGCCAGACGTCGAAGAGCGGCGTGTCGTTCGGAAAGCCTGAGTCCACCACCTGACCAACACGATAGCGTGACAGTAACTCGGGCAGACCGCCTAGGTGGTCTGCGTCGGCATGAGTGAGAATGACAAGCTCGAGAGTATGGTCCCATGGTGGCAAGTAGTCGCCGAGATGAGAGAGGAGCGATACCGGGTCCGGTCCACTATCCACCAGAATCTGCTTCCCATCTGGTGTGACGATGAGCAGGGCATCTCCCTGGCCTACATCAAGAGCGTAGAGGTGCAAGTGACCATCGGGAAGCTGATGGCGAATCCACCACGGTACGAGGGCAATAAGCACTACCCCACACCAGAAAAGCTGCCGGCGAGCAGGGATTGATTCCCGGGGATTGGATGCCTCGGGAGTGGCTAACCTCAGCCCTACCTGCTCATTCTCGCTTTGTCTCGACCACCACCACACCCCCCACAGAGCATAGACCCACCATATCGCCCAGGTGGGCAAGGCGCCGATCTCGAGGCTGGCATAGGGAAAGGTAGCCGTCCAGCGGACAATGGCTACGGTCCAGGCAATACCTGCGTAAGGAATCCAGGCGATCAGCTTGCCGAGAGGCAGCCACAGCATGCCCGCAAGGGTAGCAAGCCCACCACTCACCATGAGCCAGCCTTGCACCGGTAGGATAAGCAGGTTACTCAGCAGGGCAATGATCGAGAAGCGGCCAAACGTACCTACAATCAACGGCGTCGTAATAATCTGTGCCGCGAGGGTGATGAGGATTGCATCGCTGAGTAGACCAAGCGCGTGCCCGCGATGCCTCTCAGCCACGTCCAGTCGCATCAGCACGCTATCCACCATGCTGGTCAGTGGCGGAACGAAAAGAATGAGGCCAAGGGTCGCGAGTACGGAGAGTTGGAAGCCGATGTCGTAGAGTTGGCCGGGCTGCCAGGCTGTCATCAGTAACACCGTCAGCGCGAGGGTGTTGAGTGCTACGCCCTCGCGGCGCATGAGCAGTGCAAAGACGGCGACAATTCCCATGATCGCTGCACGCACGACCGGCGGATCCCCGCCGACGAGCAACGTATAGAGGATGATCGCGACAATGGCCAGCAGCGAACCCCACCGCTCCCCGAACAGGCGACGACCCAGGGAGAGGAACAGGGTGGCGATGAGTGCCAGATTGCTCCCACTTATGATCAAGATATGGGTGGTGCCCGTCTCATTGAACGCCTCCATTACGGTAGTAGGAATGCCGCTTTCGATACCCAGGAGGATGCCGCTCATGAGGGAGGCATAGGGCTCTGGGAGAAGCTGCTGCACCGCCTTCTCGGCACGCTTTCGAAAATTGAAGAGAACGTGGAATAGAGGAGACCCTTGACCACTTTCAACCAGTGTACCATGCGCGTTGCGCAGTAGAGAATAAATACCTTTGTGCGCGAGGAACGCGCGGTAGTCGAAGTCATCCAGGACCGGCGGCGTGACCAGGTCGCCCGACAGTTCCAGTAGGTCGCCGTACTCGTAGGCGGGATGAGGAGCCAACGTGACGAGGAAGTGCCCTTCCACGCGCTTCCAACTGCTGGATTTGGCATCCCATAGTCTGCTGGCTACCACCTCATACCGCGTGTACGTCCCGCGTGTTTCTGGGTATTTCACGATGGTACCCTGCACTGTAGCGCGACCAAGGTCGTTGTACGTCGCTAGATCAATGTGATCGAAGTGAGGACGGTGTGCTGCGCTCCGTGCACTGCCCAGCGTCAAGGCCAGTGCGAGGAGGGTACCGAAGATGGGGGGGTGGAAGAGGGGTGAGCTCTCCGTCGGAGAGTGGCGTGCAAATGGGATACCAAGGATGAGCGCAATCCCACCCAGTTTGAGCCATTGCACCCAAGTCAGCGGCATGTACGCGCCGATCAGGAGTCCAGCTATCCACAAGAAAACGAGCGGTACGAGGGGAGCAGCCACCGTTCACTCCAATCAAGCGATGATATAATACCGGTTGTGGCGTGCAGCGCCGCAAAAGCAGGGATCGTAGTACACGCTGCAGCGTGCAACACCCTTGCACACCTAGCATTTTGCCAAATGAACGATGAGGTGGCGGAAACTAGGGTGGGAGCGGAGGATCATCCCATTTTCCTGTGCTGTTTCGGCAATGCTAACAGGTTGTTGAAAATCCGTTGAATAGAGTGTACAATATAACAGCAGAACCAGTTTAATAAGCGGCACGAGGGCAACGACGCCCTGCTACAAGGAGGTAGACACGTGCAGATCTTGAAGTACATGGCCGAGCATGGCCACGAACAGCTATCTTTCTTCACGGATGCTGGGAGCGGCCTGCGCGCCATTATCGGCATCCATGACACCACCCTCGGCCCCGCCCTGGGCGGCGCGCGCATGTATCCGTACGAGCGTGAGGAGGATGCCATCCTCGATGTCCTGCGCCTCTCGGAAGGTATGAGTTACAAGGCCGCAATGGCCAAGCTATCGTTAGGCGGGGGCAAAACCGTAATTATCGGCAACCCCCGCACCGACAAATCCCCTGACCTATTTCGAGCCCTCGGTCGCGCCGTAGACAAGCTCGGCGGACGCTACATCACTGCTGAGGATGTTGGCACGACGGTAGACGATCTGATCCAGGTTAGCCAGACCACCGACTTCGTGACCGGGTTGCCGGTCGAGATGGGCGGTGGGGGCGATCCTTCCCCGTGGACAGCGGTAGGGGTGCTACGAGGGATGGAAGCCTGTGCGCTACACCGTTGGGGGACCACGGAACTCAAGGGACGACGCGTGGTCATTCAAGGCATCGGCAAGGTGGGATATGCCCTGGCCGAACTCCTGCATGAGCGCGGGGTAGAGCTGATCGTCACGGATGTGAGCAGGCAAACGCTTGAACGGGCGCAACAGGAATTGGATGCCATGGTCGTGGGCCTCGACGAGATCTACAGCGTGGAATCTGATATCTTCGCCCCATGCGCATTAGGAGCTATCCTGAACGACGAAACGATCCCCCAACTGCGCTGCGAGATAGTTGCGGGGTCGGCCAACAATCAACTAAAGGAGCCACGCCACGGCAGAATGTTGATGGAGCGCGATATTCTCTACGCGCCGGATTACGTCATCAATGCGGGTGGCCTGATCAACGTCGCCGCCGAACTGGAGCCCCACGGCTACGATGAACAGATCACGCGCCAGCGGGTCTTCGCTATCTTCGACAACGTTGCGAGGGTCGTTGAGCGCGCGAAGCGTGAGGGTACCCCTACGAGCGTCGCTGCAGATCGAGAGGCCCGACAACGAATCCGGGAGGGAAAAGTGCGCCAAAAGGAGTTTGATCTGGACAAGATGCCCGCTCGCCAACAAGTCGTCCTCTAGTCCAACCGCCCATTAAAAAAGCCGCCCTAAATCCTTAAGTGGCGGCTTTTCTATAGTATGACAATCTATCCTAGAGAAGGTAGTCCTTCAACCGCCGGCTCCGACTAGGATGGCGAAGCTTGCGGAGGGCCTGCACCTCGATCTGTCGGATGCGCTCACGAGTCAAACCATATTTCTTTCCTACCTGCTCCAACGTTAGACTACGTCCATCTTTCAGCCCGTAACGTAGTTGAAGGATCTGCACCTCGCGCGGATCGAGAGAGGCGAAGATGCGCTTTAGCTCGTCCTGGAGCATCCGCTGTGAGGCCGTTTCACCGGGAGGGAGTGAAGCATCATCCTCTACGAAGTCGCCTAGATTGGACTCCTGGTTCTCCCCAACGGGTGTTTCCAGGCTCAGTGGATGCTGTGCGATCTTCATCATTTTCTCTACCTTGTCCGATGTCGTTTCCAGTCTCTCCGACAGTTCCTGAATCGTCGGTTCGCGTCCCAGTTCCTGTACCATGGCGCGGTTGACGCGATTCATCTCGGAGATACGCTCGGTCATGTGGACAGGTACGCGGATGGTACGGCTCTGATCAGCGATGGCACGGGTGACAGCCTGGCGGATCCACCAAGTAGCGTACGTCGAGAACTTGTAGCCTAGATGGTAGTTGAACTTATCTACCGCGCGCATCAAGCCGATATTGCCCTCTTGGACCAGATCGAGAAGGGGCAGGCCCCGACCCTCGTACTTCTTTGCGATTGAAATAACCAGCCGATAGTTGCTCTCAATCAGCTTTCTTCTGCCGTTCTCGCCCTCACGAATCAATCGTTCCAGTCGCTCGTACTCCTCTCGACCGCACTCTAGGTTGGCCTCTAATCTCTCCTGTGCCTCCAAGCCTGCTTCCATCGCGGCAGCCAACTCCCCCTCTTGTTTCGCTGTCAAGAGGGGATGATGGCAGCTCTCCATCAGATAGAGCCCAACGGTGTCATCGGGACTTAAAGAAGTAAGGTCGAGTAGCATGCGCTCGGTCTCTGACGCCGCCGAACTAGCAGCTTGCGTTGGGTGATCCTCCTCCGTCTCTTCCTTCTCGATCTCGTCGATATCCTCTGTCGCCTCCTCGTTCTCGTCTCCTATCTCGCGGTAACGTGAGGGGTACTTGTAGTGGGCTTCTGCGAAACGGTTACTACGGCCACGGTCCTCTGCACCGTTGGTCAAACGGTCAACCAGCGACTTCCTGGTGCTCATATGGGGAAACGCTCCTCCGCACAGGCAAAAATGATCAACACAGCATCTCCACGGGGAAGGGGCGGCTTCTCACGCGTCTGGCGACACTGCCGCATCTAATAGGCCCGCGATTATACGCCGGGTCAAAGAAAGGGCAAGTGGACCGCTAGCGGTGATCACTTTCTGCAGCCGCATCCCTCATCGTGCTGCCTACCTCTTTTGATTTTTCGTCATCCCGGTGGTATAGTCACACGCTGCATTCGTCGTAGTTACAGCTGTTACAGAAAGTGTATGCCCTCTCACTTAATACTTTGGTCTGTTCTGTTGTATATTGGGAGTGCACTCGTCGTACCAAGCGTGCGCTACCGGCTCAGCCGCCAGATGTACATGCTCCTCATCCTCTTGAGCAGTGTGGTTGCATTTCTGTTCACGCTCTTGGTGGTGCAACTGAGCAGCGACTCCGCTGTGCACTGGGTCATGTCAAGCTGGAAGGCACTGACAGGCGCAGGGGACGGATTGCGTTTCCGCGTGGACAGGCTGGGTGCCTCATTTCTACTGTTGGTGGGGTTGGTTGGCATAGGTACGCTCGTTGGGAGCCTGGACGAAAAGGAAGAGGTGACGACCGAGGAGTATCAGGCGGGGTCACTTGCCCTACTCGGTGGGCTGGCGGCCTTCGGGCTTGCGGATAACCTTTTGACCCTGCTCTCGGCTGGTTTGTTGTTGGATACCGCCCTCATCTACAGCGTGGGTCTGTCGGGGCACCCGCGCTGGCTGTTGGCGATCTTCCTTCATGGCTTGGGAGCACACGGTGCTACACTTGCGGCCATGCTCTTGCTTTGGTGGAGTACAGGTAGTGTGGCCCTTGCAGATGCGAATGAACCTGTTGTGTGGCTCCTCATCCTCGCCGCTACCCTACGCATGGCTCCCCTACCACTGTCCCTGTTCCCCATCGCGTTCGAGCGACTCCCCCAACGTGTGTTAGCGGTGCTACCTCTAGTCACCTTAGGAGTGGGTAGTGTATGGTTGGGACGCATCGCGCAGGCGATTGCGCCGAACGCCATGCCCGATCTCGATGGATTAGCAGGCATAGCAGCATTAGGCGTGGCGCTGGGAGGCTGGGTTGCCTGGCGGCGTGAGGAACCGAGCGTTCGCCTCATGATCTTGAGCGCGGTTCAGGCCGCCTGGACACTGTGGGCCTTTGCTTGGGGATTCCCCACGATTGCAGTGGCAACAGCATGGGGTGGGGCATTAGCACTTGCGGCTCTTGCTTTTCATGGCGGCCGACTCGACTTCCGGCATGGTGCACAGCTACCAGGGCTGATTGCAGCATTGATGCTAGTTGGCTTTCCAGGCAGTGCTTTATGGAACACAGCGACGATGCTGAGCAAGAAGGCGTGGGTAGACGATGCACATTGGCTACTTACCTTGGGCGTCATCGCTATGATGACTGTCACGGTTACGCTCTTTGAGTGGATGCTGCCGGAAGAGACTGAACCTCATCAACAATCGAGGTGGATAGGTGCCATCCTGCTTGCATCACTGAGTGTCCCCTTCGTGGCACGCTTGTGGGGTATCCGGATCCCGGAGCTAGTTGGGGTTGAGCAGTCGCTTGGACCACTGGTAGCGCAGGTGGCACTGGTCGTAACGGGATGGACAGGTGGTCTGTTACTGTGGCGAAACCGCGCACGTTTTCACTCGCTGCATCCCCTGCTTGACACTGTAGCGTCCTTTTTCTCCTTTGTCTGGCTCTGGCGCATTGTCGGCCGAATCGGCTGGCTCTTGTTGAGCGGTGTCCGAGGGATGATGCTCGTACTGGAGGGAGAGAACTATGCCTGGTTGCTGCTGTTCCTCTTCGTTACCTTGATCCTCTTGTTGTCGGGATGAGAGTAACCAATGAATAGCGTTGGGGAATTCCTCGTCTCGTTCTCTGGCATTCAGTTGGGTGTCAGTCTCGTCGTCACGGCAGCGATTGTCGCCATCGTCATCGATTGGCGATTGGCGTTGTTCAGCCTGCTGGGCCAGTACATCTGCGTCACCCTACTCTTGAATACGACGTTACCCAGTGAATTAGCAGTGGTCAAACTTGTCGCTGGCTCCTTTGCTTCTGTTAGCCTTTACTGGACAGCGAGGCGAGTAGAGCAGGCACTCGGCGGGATAGAAGGTGGGCAGGCGTGGTTCCGCTCTATTCCTGATGTCTATCCTATGGGTCTGCCCTTTCGCTTCCTGACGTTGATCTTCACATCGCTCGTTCTCTTTACTTTGCCGGACCGCTTCTTCGCCATACCGAGCTTCCCACCCGTGTTCACAGTCCCATCTGTCTGGTTGCTAGCAATGGGGTTGCTGACCGTCATTCTGACTCGCGATCCATTGAAAACTGGGATGGGATTGCTGACCTTCCAAAACGGATTCGAGTTACTCTACACAGTGATAGAGCCAGGATTGGTAGTCGTCGGTTTGCTTGGAATCGGCACAATTCTTGTCGGCCTGGTGGCTTCTTACCTCGCAGTCGCACATCACATGCCATTGATCGAAACGCGCCAGGCAATCCAGTACACGTTGGACCCAACTAGCCCCGAGGCGTTGGCGGAGGCGGTCGCAGCTCTCAAAAAGACCCCGAGTACGCCATCTGACCCAGAGATCGTTATCAAGGAAGAAGTGCCTGCGTGACCAAGGGAAACAGCGTGAGTAAGTCTCTGGCAGGTGGCAGGTAGTAAGTGGTAGATGGAGAACGGCAAACTCTTATCCGTTACGTTTGCCTTTTGCCTTTCCGTTCCCTTCCTGCCCTCTACCACCTACCAGCCCGACAGGAGTCCCCCAGAGCATAACTTATGGAGACAAATCTACAAGAGCTAATAGGCGTGTTGCTCCCTGTATGGCTCCCGATAGGGGCAGCACCCATCATCTACCTCATGCGGCGACAAGCGTTGCTTGCTGCTTTGCCTGCATCGGGTGTCATGGGCATGACGGGCTGGTGGCTTGCCACCCGACCACCACAGCATGAGACGTTCGTCCTCGGGCGCAGCCTCTTTTTGAGTAGTATTGGACAGGTTGTGCTCGTCGCCCTAGCCTTCTGGCTCGTCTTTGCCTTTCTCTACTCCTGGCGCATCTCTCAAGGATGGAGCCTTTTTCCTTTCCTGCTGCTTGTCTACGGTGGTATCGCAGCCGCGCTCTTCTTCGAGGATTTGGTTCTCCAGGTACTGCTACTGAAGCTCGCTTGGCTCTTCGTCATTATTCTGGTACAGGGTGGTGCTGGAGCCAACACACGTGCCGCGACACGCCTCCTGATCCTCTCCGTGGTGGCACTTCCTCCCTTCCTAGTTGCTGCAACATTGATCGGCCAGCAGGTATCCCAGCCGGATGTGCCGATGTTTACTGCCTTGATAGTGCTGATGCTAGGTATAGGGTTCGCGCTCATGCTTGCCGTTATCCCCTTCCATGCCTGGTTGCCCCAAACTGCGGAAGATGGTCCGCCCCTCATTGCAGCATGGTTGGTTGCGGGAATGGGTAGTGCCTACCTTGTCCTCCTCTTCGATCTACTAACGCGTTATGAGTGGCTCGCGCAGGATGTGCAGCTCCAGCAACTACTTTTCGCTGGTGGCCTCCTGCTCGCCCTTGCTGGTGGTATTCTTATCGTTACAGAACAACATCTGGGGCGGCTCTGGGCCTATGCAGTACTAACAGATTTGGGCTATATCCTGCTGGGACTTAGTTTCAACTCGTCAGTAGGGAGGGTGGCAGTTCTGCTCTTGATCGGGGGTCGTCTGGTAAGTCTCTTGGTATCGGGCAGTGCCCTTGCCACGATGCGCCACCGCGCTACATCACTGCACTTTGACGATCTGGTTGGGGTCGGCGCCCGGTTGCCGCTCTCGATGTTGGTCTTCGCCATTGGTGGTTTGGCGCTGCTGGGCGCGCCGCTCACGGCAGGATTCCCTGGCCACTGGACGATATTGCGCTTGATGGCTGAAGGGCAGAGCCCGTGGCTCTGGGCCTTGTTGGTCACCTCTGTGCTTGGCATGATAGGATTCATTCGTGCCTTTGCCGTGATGGTTGCCCCCACCTCCGAAGAACGACTGCTCCAGGTAGAAGGCGAGCCTCGCATCGCTACCAGCCTACTGCTCGGGCTGAGCGCACTCTCTCTCCTTGTTGGCCTCGCCCCGCAGTCCCTCGATCCCCTGTTGGCCCACCTGCTCGGGTCGCTCAACTTTTAGTGATTTCTTGACCAGAAATCACACAACCTTTTTGCGATCGATGGTAAATATTGTGGATATAAGCCTTGACGCTTTTACATCAACTATGGTATGATGCGCGTGGCGAGTGTGTATAAACAAGGAGGAGCAATGAGTCGTATCCCCCGATTACCGTTGCTGTTAGCCCTGCTGATTGCGTTGATGCTCACTGCTTGTCAGCAGGAGAGAGTGGATGTTCTCGGTGAGCCGGAGATTGGATTCGAGGGAGAAGGCGAGATCGTCCTTGGAACTGAAGCAGAGGATGAGGAGGAAGTCGGCGCTGCTACGGTTGGCGAGGATGAGGTGGCACCCAGCGAGGAAGCCGAAACGGAGACGGTCGAAGCTGGTGAAGCCGGCGAAGGTGAGGCAGTCACTGAGGAGGAAGTCGATCAAGAGGAGGCCGATGTAGCCGGCGAAGAGATGGTCGTTGAAGCCGAGGACGAACCGACGACGGAGGAGACCGTCGATTCGGTTGATGAGACAACCCAGCCAGAAGAGACCTCCGACGGCGAGGAGGCAGTTGCTGAAGAGGAAACGCCGGAGGAGGGGTTCACCACCCACACCGTCCAGGCTGGCGATACCGTCTTCTCCATCGCGACACGATATAACACCACTGCTGAGAGATTGCGAGAGCTGAATGACCTTGAGAACAATTTCATCACAGTCGGTCAGCAGCTCACGGTTCCATCGGAGACCGGGGAGCCGGTAGAGCCAGTGGAGGAGCAGGAGGCCCAGCCGACCCCTGAGCCAGCAGGCCCAGTTATCCACACGGTTCAGCGTGGAGAATGGATATATGCCATCGCACGGCAGTACGGGGTCTCACCCCAGGCTATCATGCAGGCCAACAATATCACAAATCCCAACGTGATCCATGCAGGACAACAACTGATTATCCCTCAGGAGTAGACTGTCGATAGCAGCTCCAAAAAAGGACGGGCAGTGAAGCCCGTCCTTTTTCTTTGGGTCTGGGACTTGCTCAGATATGGACTGAGCCGTATCTGTCCTGTAGTGCCTAGCGCGTAATACGTGAATTACCATCGCGATCGCCACACTCACCGATCCCGCCTACCGTTCACGCACCACGTGTGCGAAGCACATGCGCGTAGCGCACACGTAACATGCAACATGCAACATGCAATAGAATAGAGGAACCATGCCAGAGATCACCAAACAACAACGTGTGTATGATGGGAAGCTAATTCAGGTCGATGTAGTGGAGGAGACACGGGATGGGGGAGGAGTGCAGCAGCGTGAGGTGGTGCATCACAAGCCTGGGGTTGCGATCGTGGTGATGCAGGAGCACAGCGACGTGGTGGTATATGGTTATCAGGTGATCATGGTGGAGCATTACCGGACGCCAATCGGGGTCCGGTTGACGGAACTTGTCGCCGGGATGGTAGATGAGGGAGAAACGCCTCTGGAGGCGGCAAAGCGCGAGTTGGGGGAGGAAGTCGGACTGGAAGCTGGGCAGTGGGATGAGTTAGGAACACTGTACACCTCCCCTGGTTTTACCGATGAAGCAATCACGCTCTATCTTGCACGTGACGTACGAGGTGCTAGTGCTAAGACTGACGAGAAGGAACAGCTCTCTCTATGCATGGTTCCCTTTGCCTTGGCTTTGGAGCAGGTAAGGAAGGGTGAGATCCAGGACATGAAGACGGTCGCCGGTCTTCTTTGGACATCCCGTGTCTTGGAAGAGGAGCGGAACGAGTAGGCGATTGCCCAAAAAGCGCGGGCGCGTTACAATCAACCCTATCACAGCCGATGGAGGCACACAAGAGGTGGCGGCGGCTGCCTCTTTTTTTGCACGTAAAGGAGGAACAGATGGGCCATCTGAAGCGAACCCCTCTGTACGAGAGGCATCGGGAACTTGGCGCTCGCCTTGTCGATTTTGGTGGCTGGGAGATGCCGGTTCAGTACCGAGGGATCATCGACGAGCACAAAGCGGTACGAACCGCGGTGGGCGTTTTCGATGTAAGCCACATGGGTGAGTTCGAGGTTCGGGGGCCACAGCTCGTCGAGTTTCTCAATTACCTTTGTGCGAATGATGCTACCAAGCTAGCTGTCGGGCAGGCCCAGTACACGATGCTGCTTAACGAGCGGGGCGGTACGATCGATGATCTCATCGTTTACCGTCTGGATGAAGAGCGGGCGTTGATGGTGGTCAATGCGGCTAACATTGAGAAGGATTGGAAGCATGTCTCTGCCACTGCACGGCGCTTCGACGGCGTGATGGTGGAGAACAAGAGTGACGACTACGGACTGCTGGCCATTCAGGGACCGAAGGCGGAACCCCTAGTCGACGAGCTGGTAGATTTCGACGTGCGTGAGATGGGCTACTATACTGTGCGAGAGGGCAGGATCGACGGGTTTGATGTCATCGTTGCCCGCACTGGCTACACAGGGGAGGATGGGTTCGAGATTTTTGTCGAAGCTGGAGATACGCCTGCTCTGTGGGATCGGGTCCTGGAGGTGGGTGAAAAGTACGATGTCCAGCCGGTAGGCCTTGGCGCTCGTGACACCCTGCGACTGGAAGCCTCCATGCCTCTTTATGGCCAGGAACTAGACGATGAGACCTCGCCACTGGAGGCTGGACTCGGTTACTTCGTTGCGAAAGAGGGTGATTATATCGGTGCTGCCCGCCAGCGTGAGCTGCGCGAGAAGGGGTTGGAGCGCAAGCTCGTCATGCTCAAGCTCATGGAGCGTGGCATCGCGCGTGAAGGCTACAAGGTGCT
>JALZCF010000158.1 GCA_030863245.1 Chloroflexota bacterium | reverse complement strand
GCACTGGTCTGCGGTGTGAGACCACGAGGCAGGTTGCCTGCGTTTGGCCCGCCAGCAACCGTTGCCACAGTAACTGCTCCGTCTCCACGTCGAGTGCGCTCGACAGGTCGTCGCACAGTAACAATTCCGGATGGCGAACGACCATCCGCGCCGCCGCCGCACGCTGGATTTGCCCACCGGATAGCCGCACGCCGCGCGGCCCGACGACCGTGTCGAGCCCCTGCGGCATCACCGCCACGTCCGGTTCGAGCACCGTCGCGTAGATCACCGCTGCCAACTCCTGCTCCGAGGCTTGCAGGCCCATGAGGATGTTGTCGCGTAATGGCTCGCTGAACAGGCGTGGCACTTGCGGCGTGTAGGCGGAGCGAGGCGGGACGAAGAAGTGCGCCGGATAGAAGATCCGGCGCCCGTTCCACTCGATCTGCCCGCTATCCCTAGGTAGCAAGCCGGACAACACTCGCAGTAGTGTGGACTTCCCCGATCCGATCTGGCCGGTCACCACGACGAACTCCCCTCGCTGCATGTACAGGTCCACCCCTTCGATACCTTTCCCCGATGACGGGTGTAGGTACGTGAGGCCGCGGACCTCCAAGGTCTCCAGGCGATCCTCGGGGCGCAGCACGGGGCGGGAGGGTTCCGGTGGCTCCTCTGTGTCGTAGATTGGGCCTACCGTCGCAATTACCTCTGACGGCTCGTCGGGAACGAACTCTTTCAGGCGGTCAAGCGCCACCTCCTGCTGCTTCCAATCGCCCACGAAGGTCCCGAGCAGGGCTGGAATACCGGTCACGAAGGAGAGGTAGTAGACGAAGAGCGCAAAGTCACCTACTGTGAATTGACCCGCTACCATCGCCCGCGCCGCCAACAGCAGCATGATGCCCACGCCAATATCGGCTGAGGTGCTGTAGAGCGAGTTCAGCACTTGGTTGAAGAGCGCGTCTCGTACGGCTGCATGTCTCCGCACGTCATTGACCCTATCGAGTTGCGCGATCACGCTATCCGCCGCATCCGCGACCTTGATGGCCTGCACGGCGCCGAACATCTCGCCCAGCATCCCCGTCACCGCGTCTGAGGCACGGCGACTGGCGCGCCGGTTGGCGAGCAACCGTGCCCACGCCAGGCGGCTGATGACGGCCACACTTGCGAGGGGAAGCATCACGACCAGGGTGATGCGTGCATTGATGCGTAGCATGATCACGAATGCGACGAGGGCGGTGAGCAGATGGGTGACCATCCATGGCAGCCACATTGGGAAGTCCGATACCTCGCCAACGTCGCTGTCCAACCGGCTCAACGCTTCGCCCATGGACAGCGGAAGTCCTTGCGCGCCGGGACGACGAAATAGGGCGGCGACGATGTTCTTGCGGAGCAGGGCCGCGCAGCTATACAGGAACGTCGCATAGCTGTGTACCTCCATCACGTTCGCGGCCATCCGTGCCACTTGTAGCGCAGCGTACAGCCCGAGTAGCATTGGTATGCTGAAACGACTTCCGGGAGCATCGGTCAGCGTATCGAAGACGCCCTTCTCGATCAGCCCCAAGCCTGTGCTCCCCAGGAACCAGACGAGTAACGCGAGAAAGAAAAGGCTGAAGGGGACGGGCCGGAAGCGAATCAACCGCCATGTGAGGCGGGCCGGGGTGAGGACGCCAGTCGATCTATTCAGAGCGCTCATGTGAGTACCTCCTCCAACCCGGTCTGCAGCAGGCGGTCGAAGCGCGAATTGGGGTGCGCGGCCAATGCCATGCGGTCGCCATGCTCTACCACCTGTCCATCTTCTAGCACCATGATTTCGTCCGCCCGCTGTACCGTCGCCAAACGGTGCGCGATGACGATGGCGGTGCGCCCCACCAGTAGACGGTCGAGCGCCCGCTCCAGTCGTTGCTCGGTTGCGGGGTCGAGGCGTGACGACGCTTCATCCAGAATCACAAGCCCAGGGTCTTTCAGAAACACCCTGGCGAGCGCCAGGAGTTGCGCCTCACCTGCCGAGAGTTCGCGCCCGCCGTGAAGCACCGTATCTAGCCCCTCTGGCAGCGTCTCGAACCAGCCCCACAGCCCCAACTCGCGCAGTGTGTCTAGCAATTGCTCGTCGGGAATCTTGCTGTCCCAGAACGTGAGGTTGTCCCGGATCGTGGCGTGGAAGAGCTGGACGTCCTGCGTCACCATGCCAACGCGCTGCCGTAGTTCTGCCATGGGGAGCTGGCGCAGGTCAATGCCATCCAGGGCGATCGTGCCCGCGGTGGGGTCATAGAGGCGGAATAATAGGCGCGTCAATGTGCTTTTCCCGCTGCCCGTGCGCCCTAGCAGGCCCAGCACGCGACCGGGAGCCAGGTTGAACGTAACGTTGTGCAGCACAGTATCCTGTCCCTCGTACGAGAACGAGACGTTGTGGAACGCCAATGAGGGTGCCGTGTCGCGCCCCGTTTCTCGCGGGAGGGCCACGGGTGCCCGCTGCTCGACAACGCGCGGCTCAAGCTCAAATAGACGCGAGATGCGCCCCACACTCGCCGAGGCCTTTTGCAGGTCGTCGATCTGTCCCCGGATCGCCTCGATTGGCTGTGCCAACAGGCCAACATAGGCCGTGATGAGGTAGACGGTGCCAATCGAGATCTGGCCCCGTAGGTACAAGCTTGCGCCAATGCCGAGCCCCGCGACGAAGGCACTGGCATAGGTGACATGCGTGACGCCATAGGTCACGGTCCGCATGAGTTCCGCCCGCCGCTCCGCGTGGAGCACCCGGCGCATGAGCACGAGGAGCTGGTGCATGACGTGGTCCGTCGCGCCGTTCGCCCGGATATCCTCCGTCCCGGCCAGACGCTCCTCCAGAAAGCCAAGTTGGGCCGCCTGCGCCTCGCGGGCAATCACCCACCGCCGCACCGCGGGGCTCTGAATCAGGCGCAGACCTACAAGGGTGGCAACTATGTATAGGGCCAGGGCAACGCCCACCCGGCTGTCTTCGCGGAAAAGAAGGAGGAGGATGGCGAGCATCAGTATGAGGTTCCCCAGGATGCGGACCGTGAGTTGTGAGAAGAAGTTGGCGAGCGCCGTAACGTCGCCATCTACCCGCTCTATCAACTCACCCGGCGTGTGCGCCTTGTGAAAGTCCAGGTCAAGGTTCAGCAGGTGGGCCGCCAGGTCGGCACGTAACTGGTTGGTCGCGTGCCAACCAACACTCTCGCCCACGTACGTTGTGCCGACCTCCGCCAGTCGCTGAGCAGTGGCAGCCACGAGAAAGAGGATGGCCGCGCCCAGGAGGGCCGCCTGTGAGCCCCGTGCCTGGCTTGTGTCAATGAAGTACCGCAGCAATTGCGGTTTTACGAGTTGAAGGGCAATGGTGCCGAACAGCAACATCGCCAACAACGATAGAAGCCGTCGCCGGGCGCTCAGGTAGCGGCGCAGGAGGCTCCAGTAGCTTTGAAAGTCGGAAAGCATGGTTGTCCTCATGATATCAGGGTGTCGTCGCATTCAAGATGCGGATGCAAGCGTGTCAGAATGCGCGTTGTTACAGGAATGAGACACGTGGTTGGGGAAGCACCACAGACGAGAGTACGTCCGTAGCAGCCTTTTCGAGGAAACCAAA
>JALZCF010000148.1 GCA_030863245.1 Chloroflexota bacterium | reverse complement strand
GGTGGAGCGGTTGGGATTGGTGCTCCAGGGGGACCGACCAGCTGAGGAGCAGGTACTTGACTATCTGCGTGACAAAGAGATGCTGCTGGTGCTCGACAACTTTGAGCAGTTGCGGGCGGGTGTGCCTCTGCTTGTGGACATCCTGCGGGAAGCACCCGATGTGAAGATGCTGGTCACCACCAGGGAGCGGCTCCACCTGCGCGGAGAGAGACTCTTTCCCATCTCTGGCCTTCCTCCACCTCCGGAATCGCCGGAGAATGTCCAGGATTACGATTCCGTGCAGTTGTTCCTGCAACATGCGCCGCCGCTGCCCAGCCATGAACCTTTTCCCAGGAGTGATCTGCGCTGCGTGGCACGCATCTGTCGCCTTGTGGAGGGGATGCCGCTGGGGATCGAGCTTGCTGCAGCCTGGATGGGCGAGCTGACATGCCAGGAGATTGCGGATGCGATCGAGAGGAACCTCGATGTCCTCTCGACCTCCATGTACGACGTGCCTGCCCGGCACCAGAGCATGCAGGCACTCTTCGACCATTCCTGGCGCCTGCTTTCCCCCGCGGAGCAGGCACTCTTCCGCAAGCTCTCTATCTTCAGGGGCGGGTTCACATGTGAGGCCGCACGGGAGGTAGCGGGCGCCTCGGCGGCGACGTTGGGACGGTTGGTGGATAGCTCCTTGGTGCGGCGCAATGACGAGGGTCGCTACGAGATGCACCCGCTTGTTCGGCAGTATGCAACGGAAAAGCTGCACGAGGTGCCCCAAGTGGAGGCTCGTACCCGCGACGCGCACGCCCACTACTACGCGCGCTTCCTCCGCGAGCACGAGGAGCCGATGCAGGGCGACGGGCAGCGGCAGGCACTGGAGGCAATCGCGGTGGAATGGGAGAACGTGCGGGCGGCGTGGCAACGGCTGGTCGAGCAGGCCGATCTCGCGGGGATCGAGCAGGCGCTGCACGGGCTATTCCTCTTCGTCGACCTGCGCAGCCGCTTCCAGGAAGGGGAGCAATTCTTGCAGGCGGCCATCAATCGACTGAATGAGATAGAGAGCTACCGGGCAGCATCCCTACGCGCCAGGATCGTGACGCGCCAGACGCGTCTGCTTGGCTGGCTCTCCCGCTTTGACGAGGCGCGGAAGCGCCTTGATCAGAGCCTTGCCTTCTTTCGTAGGGAGGACGATCCCGCGGAAACGGCATTGGCGGTCAGCTTCCTCGGGGAGGTTGAGCGCCGTGCCGGGCGCTTGAAGGAGGCCAGGCAGCTTTTGGAAGAGGGCCTAGCACTTTACCGCGCCCTTGATGATAGACGCTGTATGGCGAGGACGCTCAACTCCCTCGCGGTCGTACTTCGGAAGTTGGGGAAGATGGAGGCGGCGTTGCGATGTAGTGAGAAAAGCTTGGTTCTGTTTCAAGAGACGGCGGACCCAAGAGGAGAAGCTAATGCTCTACATACCCTTGGGTGGATCGCCGCAGAAATGGGGCACTATGCGGAGGCTGAGCGATATTATAGGAGGAGCTTGGCTATTAAGGAGGTGCTAGGCGATACCTCAGGATTGGGCACCTTGCTAAGCGTCATGGGAATGCTCTACAAAGATATGGGACGGTACGTGGAAGCCGAACGATTATATCAGCGGAGCTTAGGCATTCACCGCGATCTCGGAACCACACGCTACGTGGGCGACATCTTGAACAACCTTGGTGTTGTGACTGCTCTGCAGGAAGAATACCAAGCCGCACGTGCTTACTACGAGGAGGCTCTGGAAATCTGGAGCGATATTGGTAACAAGATGGGGACTGCTATTGCTTTGAGCAATCTCGGTGAGCTTGCTGTCTTGACCGGAGAGTATGAGGAGGCAAAGCGGCATCTTGTGCAGAGTATACAACTAGATCGGGAGATCGGTCGTCCAAAAGGGATCGCCTACTCGCTTGTTTATCTCGGTGATGCGTTCAGCGCGCTCGGAGACCATGAAAGCGCAAGAAAGTATTATTGTGAGGCCCTTTCCCTGTCTGTTGACATGCAGGTGGTACCGCTTACACTCCTCGTGTTGGCCAGTATAGCCAATCTGTTATTCCAGACCCAACAAAAGAAAGCGGCTGGGCTACTCTCTCTTGTGCTAAATCACCCCGCGAGTAATGCTGAAGTTCGGAAGAAAGCGCAGCGTTTGCTAACGCAGTGCTCCCCGAGTTTGGTGACCGATGTCAGGGATAAATGGGAAAGTAATGCAAGCGGGCTTGAGCTCGTGGTGACGACAATCTTGGCGGAGCTCGGTCGTACACGAGGAGCTTCCTGAACCAGCAGGGGGAACTTCAACGAAGCTAGTTGTCCGTGGGCCATGGTAATAGGTCAGTGTGTAGGGGTGCCTGCAGGTTCGCTAGAGGCACCGTCTTGCCTCTTCCGCACATAACAAAAAGCCGTTGCTGGCACACCAGCAACGGCAGATGGCTATAGAGGAAGTAGGAGGGAATCAGCCACCACCACCATTATCTTGCCCATTCGTACTGGAGCAACTGCCGCAAGCAAGTTCCACCTGTGCCCCGCCATCGCCCTTGATCGCGGCAGTCGCAGCATCATCCACTGCCTTCGCCCAACTGCCGAGGGTTCCTGCGAGCAGGGCCACCAATAGGACCATTCCCCCGAGCGTCTTGATGAATCGATATCTCATTTGAGTCACCTCCTGGTAAAAAAGAATCTGCCGTTGCTGCGTAATGCAGCAACGGCAGATGGATGTCAAGGGCGAGTAGTAGATCAACCGCCGCCCCCACCGCTATCTTGCCCATTCGTACTGGAGCAGGTCCCGCAGGCGAGTTCTACCGGCGGGCTATCCACGGCTCCTGCAACAGGTACAATGCCCGTTGCATCGGCGATGCCACCGACAAGGGCTACTAACAGCGTTGCCAGTACTGCTGCCCCACCAACCGCTGATGCAATTCGACCTTCCATCTAAGTAACCTCCTCTGAACGTAAACGAGTGATCGAGTCGGTTACTAAAGGCAGGGTGGGATGGAAAATCTTGCACGTTACGATGGAAAGGTTCG
The DNA here is from genome assembly GCA_030863245.1 of Chloroflexota bacterium. Classification (GTDB taxonomy): domain Bacteria; phylum Chloroflexota; class Anaerolineae; order Ardenticatenales; family Ardenticatenaceae; genus JALZCF01. Next base: position 1,261 of record JALZCF010000148.1, on the reverse strand, counting down.
TAGTAAACACTTTAGTGTTCATCCGCCTCGCGCACACTAAAGTGTCTACTACGAGCCTTTCTCCTCTCGTTTGCGAGGCTTTATGCCACAATTCGTATCGTACCAATTGTAGGGTGTGATGCCGCAAGCGGAGGGGGTTCGTGGCAGGGCGGACCTGCGTGTCGGAGTCTACACTTGAGTGTGCGAGTGGTGTGCGTCAGAGTTTGAGATCGCGGCGAACCACGGGGGCAGGCGGAGAGGGAGGGTAGCGATTGGGGAGGATTGCGAATGCGGAGGGTTGCGAATGCGGAGGGTTGCGATTGAAATCGCGGCTAGGGGGCCTGCGGCCAATTGTCCGCCTCCGCGGACAAGAGGGCGTCGGGTTGGATAGTGAGCGAGATGGCGGGGGCAGTTTGTGAGGCTTAACGCGATAGCGGACATAGGTGGGTGCGCGGGAATGGTAAGTAATGAAAAAGCGGCGACGCCATAACGTCGCCGCTTTGGGGTTAGAAGCTTCGCTCTTTACGTCTTCTCGGTAGGGGTCAGCTCTGCTGGCTTCCAGAAGAGGCGGTAATATTCCACTTCGCCCGTTGTGTACAGACCTGGAGCCGTGCCACCTCGGTAGCCACCGTTGTCCCGTGTCAGTGCCGTGGCAGCGTACCCCTCCCCGGATGGAGCGTAGGTCGGTAAGGCGTGCGACCAATCGTTCTTGCGAAGACGATGCAGTACCGGCGTATGACCGTATATGTCTTCGTCCACCTGCGGACGCTCGTAGTACAGTACCAACGTTGGATGGAGTTCTGCTGGCAAAGGTGCGGTAGTCGATAGTGCATAAATATAACTGCCAGCTTTCCACTCGTGTGGATATGTGCCTATCTCGCTGTGAATGAGCGTTGTGGTGACTTGGATGTAGCTGTAGTCCGGTTCGTTTTCTCTTGTCGTCTTCCCTTCCACCTCATTGCTCGCTTCCTCTGCATCATAGAAGAACAACATCACGTTACCATCGGCCGAGCCTGCTGTGATGGGACTGGGGCCCACGCCTGCATGGCTGGCCGGGCCACCGCCCTGGGAGAAGGGGCTGATCATGATTACCTCGTCCTCCCAACGTGCCAGTACGTGTCCATCCAGGGTTGGAATCCGCACGGGCTGATCGTCGAAATCGACGTGCTTAACATACTGACCGTCCGGGAATGGCTCGGCCAGCGGGGAGAGCCATACTTGGTCAGGCTGTTCCTCTCCCTTCACTGTGACCGATACGTGGCGCAGTGCAGGCGAGTCTTGA
>JALZCF010000087.1 GCA_030863245.1 Chloroflexota bacterium | reverse complement strand
AGGTTGTGCGTGACGATGACGATGGTGCTACGGCGCTCACGCAGATCCTGTAGAATCCCCTCGATAATCGAGACGTTGGTCGGGTCGAGATTTGCGGTTGGTTCGTCGAGCAAGAGCACGCACGGCTCGAGGACGAGGGCCCTTGCCAGTGCGACCCGCTGGGCCTCCCCACCGGAGAGGGTGGGGGCACGCACCTTCGCCAGATGGGCAACTCCCACCCGGGCGAGGGCCTCTCTGATACGGCGACGTTGAGGGTGCCCTCGCAGCCAAAGCCCATAGGCCACGTTATTCCACACCGTGCTATTGAGTAGCAACGGGCGCTGGAAGACGGTCGTGATCCGCCGGCGCACCGCGAGCGGAGGCGGCATTGTGACCATCGGCTGCCCATCGAAGCAGATTTCACCCTCATCGGCCGCTTCGAGAAAATTGAGTAGCCGAAGCAGCGTTGATTTTCCCGCCCCGCTCGGCCCAAGTATCGCCAGCGTGCGGCCCGCGCCAACCTCCAGATGATCGATCTGAAGTACAGTTCGCCCGTCATACCGCTTAACAACCCTGGTTAGCTCGTAGCTGCTCATTGCCGAACCACCACCTGCTGAATCTGAAGTGCAACGGCGTTGATGACGAAGGTAATAGCAAGTAGCACCAGTGCCAGCGCCAAGGCCAGATCGAAAGCACCCTTGCGTGTTTCCAGTACGATCGCGGTGGTCAGTACCCGCGTCGCTCCCTCGATGTTGCCACCCACAAGCATCACAGCACCAACTTCAGAGATGATGCTGCCAAAGCCGGCGATGAGTGCCACCAGCACGCCAAAGCGCGCCTCCCAGAGTAGGGTCACAGCAATCTGGCTCCGTGTTGCACCAAGCGCCCGCAACTGTAACGGGAGGGATGGGTCGACACCCCGCAGCGCGGCCATTGTGAAGCCAGCAACAAGTGGCAGACTGATGAGGGTCTGTGCGACAATCATGGCAGAGGGCGTGAAGAGCCAGTTGAGTTGGCCCAGCGGGCCGCTGCGCGATAGAAAGAGATAGACAAAGAGCCCGACGACGACCGGCGGTAGACCCATCCCCGTGTAAGTCAACGCGACGATGAGCCGCCGTCCCGGAAAGTGACCTAGCGCAATCAGGGCACCCAGTGGCAAGCCCACAATCGCGCTCAGGAGGAGTGCTGCGCACGACACGCGGAGGGAGAGGGAAACGATGGCCCAGGTCGTCGGATCGCCCTCCAGGAGCAACAGACCCCCCTGCACCAGACCCTGAATCAGATCATCCATCTTGACTAGGGTGCTGGGTAGAACAGTGGCTGACCAAAGCGCTCCTTCCCAAAGCTGCCGATGTCAGCCTGTGTCTGCGGGGTGGTGAGCCAGCCCGCGAAGGCCTCGGCTAGAGCGGCACTGACGCCGGGATGCATGGCCGGGTTGACCGGGATCACGCCGTAAGGGTTGAGCAAGCTCTGATCCGAATTCTCCGCAATGGTCGCGCCCCCTACGAGGATCATTAAATCGGGCACTCTCTCTTGCATGAAAAGAACCGTGCCCCGATCGCTGAGGGTATAGGCACCGAGTTCATTCGCCGTCACCAACGTTTCCCCCATGCCCTGACCCAACGATCTATACCACGGTAGCCCTACACCGGGTGCGATCCCGGCTTCGGACCAGATCTGCATCTCTTTGCTATGCGTCCCACTCTCGTCACCACGCGAGGCAAATGGCGCCCCCGCCTGCGCGATGGCCCTGAAGGCCTCAGCCGCCCCGGTCATTCCCTGGATCTGAGCTGGATCGGCAGGCGGCCCGACGATAACGAAATCGTTAACCATTACATCACGCCGGCTTACACCGTGGCCTGCTTCCACGAAGGCGTCTTCCTGCGCCCGTGCATGGACCAACACCACGTCCACGTCCCCCTTCTCGCCCAGCGCGAGCGCCTGACCAGTACCGACCGCTATGACCTCGACCTCTGCGCCGTAGCGCTGCTCGAATGCGGGGAGAATGGCGTCAAGCAGCCCGGAATCCGCTGTCGAGGTGGTAGTTGCCAACCGCAGCGTCCTAGGCGGCGCTGATTGGGACACCATCGTGCAGGCCGACAACGTGGTCAGGAGCAGCAGTAGACAGAATAGGGGAAGAAGTGCGCGCCGCATCATGTTAGCCTCATAATTTGACCGGTCTCAGTTGTATCGTATCCCCCCAATGTGGCAATTGCCGCTTTGGCCTCGCTGCTCGCAAGCCAACCAGCGAGCGCCTGTACCGACGGGCGCTCGCAAACATGGGTCCGCATCACCAGCTCATAGCGTTCCTTCGTCAAGAAGATAAAGTCCAACCCATAGGCGAGAGCGGCCGCCTCGATACCCGGGCCGACATTCGCCTCTCCCTCAGCGATGGCACGCGCCACGTCCGTCTGCGTGGATTTCTCTACCTCGTATCCCTGTAACTGGCTCGGCTCGATTCCCTGACGTCGCAGGGCAGCATCGAACCAGACACGGGTGCCCGCCCCACGTTGACGATTGACCAAGCGCGTATCCGGGCCTGCTAGATCGTCCAAGGTGCCGATGGCGGCCGGGTTCCCGGGTGGCACAATGAGGCCAAGGCGGCGATGCGCAAGGGTGAGCAGCGCGACACTCTCGCCCGGTAGGAGCCGCCGGACGAACGGTTCGTTATAGCGGTCGCTCTCCACATCCCAAAGATGACTGCCTGCGATATCGGCCTGGCCTTTCTCCAGCGCTATCAAGCCACCCAAACTTCCGCTAAACTTGAGCTCCATTCGCTCGTCGGGCGTTAACTCCGTAAAGCGCGTCGCGACGAGGGCGAGGGCTGGGTCGTGACTCCCCTCAAAGCGGAGGATGCGTCCTGGGACAATGGGCGCCTGCTGCGCGATGGCTCGCCAGCGATCCAATGCTAGATGTACGGCATGCTCCACCTCGCTTGGCGTGTACCCCCCCGTCATCGCCTCGAGTAGGAACGCCTCCGCTTGATGAACCAGACGAGCACGGCGAAGGGGAACCTCCTCGTCCCTCGATATCGTATCGGCGACATATGTTCCCTGGCCGGGCCGGCTCGCCACCACTCCCTGTCGGGCGAGCTCCATGTACGCCCGTTGAGCGGTTCCCAGCGTACAGCGCCACTCGCCGGCTATCTCACGGAGGGTGGGGAGACGGTCGCCAGGCTGGAGTGCACCCTGCAGGATCTCCTGGCGGATTGACTCGATGATCTGTTCGTAGAGGAATGATTGCTCCATGTGAACGGAGGAAATGGGAAAGCAGCCAACCGTGAGTTGAGCGAGAGAGTTGTTCCGCAAAGTGTATAATTGATCTGATAGAACTATACATCCAATCAGTGGTAACCTCAAATGCTTCCGATACACTTTCCTGTGCCATTGGTTGGTCGTATACTGTACGCATCGTTCCGGGAATCCCTCTACCCCTGCGACACAGGAGAGATACAGGAGGATCATCATGAGTATCTGTAAAGAGCAGGAACGTGCCTTCGCGTTTCTTCAGATGAACCGACGTGACGAGAAGCCGCGCTCGCGAGGAATTACCGAGATCCGGGGACCCTACTACACGCCTATGGGAACGCGTTATCTAGAGGACATCCTGGAGACGATGGGAGGCTACGTGGATTCGCTCAAGTTTGCGGGCGGCTCTTTCACGTTGATGCCTCGCAAGGCTGTCAGGGCTATCATCGATCTGGCACACCGCTACGATGTCCTCGTTTCCACGGGAGGCTTCATCGAGCACGTTCTGACTCAGGGACCGGAAGCGGTACAACAATATATCCAGGAATGCCGCGACATCGGGTTCGACATCGTCGAGATTTCCAGCGGCTTCATTACCCTTCCCACCGATGACTGGTTGCGTCTCGTGGAGCAGGTACAAAAGGTGGGACTCAAGGCCAAACCGGAAATTGGCATCCAGTTTGGCGCGGGCGGAGCAAGCAGCGTGGAAGCCTTGGCAACAGAAGGAACCCGTGCGCCTCAGCGGGTGATCGCACAGGGAAAACGCTTTCTGGAGGCGGGTGCCTATATGCTCATGATCGAATCGGAGGGGATCACGGAGAGCGTCAAGGAGTGGCGCACGGATGTCGTCTCCCAGATCGTCGACGCGCTAGGATTGGAGCAAGTGATGTTTGAGGCGGCTGAACCGGCAGTCTTTGCCTGGTACATCAAGACTTACGGTCCCGAGGTCAATCTATTCGTCGATCATAGCCAAATTGTCCAGCTTGAATGCCTCCGTTCCGGCATCTGGGGCCCTAAGAGCCTATGGGGGAGGGTGCTTACCTACAAAGCGTAAGCGGAGTACATATCATCGCAACGGAGATAGCCCTCCACGCTACTGAACTCAGCTCACGAAGCTCAACTTGCGTCAGGTAGCCGTGTTGCATGTGTCATATTACGTGGTGCGTTTTGCGTTCTACCCCCATTCAAACAGGGTAGATGAGCATGGCATCCACAACGGCAGTTCACGCAACCGCGCACCACGTAATACGACAACTTCTTTTACACGCTCACTTCGAAAAAATCCTCATGCAACAAGATCGAGCATATCCTGGCCGGCATCCTCCCAGAAAGCGCGGGTTGAGGTGCCGCATTGCAGGCGACGGTGTTGAAGTGCCTCGATGAATGGGCCATATGGAATCTCTAATACATCCAGGCAGTAGTGACAGGCCGGCGAGAGCAACCATTCCTGTGCCTCCTCTTTCAGGGGTCCCTCTTTTCGAAGGTCTGAAATCGCCTGGAGGACGGTGGCAGCTATCAGAGCACGTGGGCCACTTCCCCGCACTTCCACTCCGATGATCCGCTTCCGACGCTTTTTGCTCACCTGATTGGACATGATACTCTTGACTCCTGTTCTACCATGCGTTTGGTTTGTGTACATTCGCTAGTTGAACGATAATGCAAGTACTTTCAGATGGGATACGTGTGAGATTATTTACAGAGCTCTATTCTGTTCGGTCTCGCCTTACCTTGAATCGTAAGTTCCTGTAGAATCACTAGAATCCACAGTATCCGGGACAGGCTCGATGAAACGATTCAATTTAGCTTCGGCTACCGTCATGGCAGCGCTTGCGTCACTCGCCATCCAGTCGCCCCTCCGATGGGGACGTGAACCAAATCGGGCAGCAAGGTGGGTCAACACAGCTGCTGTTCCAAGTCTGCTCCTGTCATCCGCCAGTGGGGCCATCCTGGAAGCCAACAAAGAGGCTCAGGCACTTTTTCCAGGGCAGCCGCTGCTCGAATTGGACCTGGGAACGCTCTTTCCAAAGTACCGGACCCGGATACACACCGCTATCAGACAAGCAGAGCAGGTCGGAGCGGCAACGGTAAGAGTGAATACGCCTCATGGTTCCTTGATGCTGATGCTAGCAAGTACGCTAGACGACCAGCCGCTCCAGGTAGCACTACTGCTTTCACTCCAACCAGAGAAGCCTCCCTCCTCCCCACCACCCCAACCGCCAGCGTTCGCCCCACTCGAGCTTCCGGATGAGTGGCATACGCTGCCAATCAACGAGCAACTCCAATCACTCCTCGCGTCCGTGACGGCATGCTGGCCCGTACGGAGTGCTACCCTGTTTAAACGCTGTGGGATGACCTTACAGTCTGTCGTCACCACCGATAACGCTCCTTCGTTGAGTCGGCTTCAGCTCCCCGCAGTCGATCTCGGCCGCCTCCTTCAGGATGGCACGATGGTTCAGGCACAGGTGGGGAACCATTTGCTCGTCGCCTATCCATTCTACCTGTCATCTGGCGCCCATCCTTGGGGTGCAGTGGTGTTGGTGCCTAACACGGATACTCATGATGATGCATCGCTCGTGTATGGTGCAGCGCAGGTAGCCAGGATTGCGGGACTACTTCTGTCAGGAGTCTACTGGCGTAACCGCTATCGGTCGGAGGCCCGCCAGGCACTACAACACCGGATCATGCGCGATCATCTCCTTACTGATATTCGCCGCGGGGTCTTATTGATCGACCCGAAGGGAAAGATAGAGTACCTCAACGAGGTTGCCTCATCGCTCCTCGACTGGCCGGCTGAAGATGTGCTCGGGCGCCCACTGACCCCCCTGCTAGACGACTTGGGACCGCTCGGCACAAAGATCGCATTCTCGCTAACGACACCGGACGAGATAGAGAGTGAGCCCGCCACGGCACGACTGCAGCGCCCGGGTAAGCGCGGGAACGAGGTAAGCTTCACGGTCGAACGGGTGAGCGAGATCCCAGGGTATCGCTTGATTTTCTTGGAAGATCACGAGGGCGTTCTTGCCTCCGGTGAAACACAACATCACCTTGATCGACTGGCTGTGTTAGGGAAGATGTCGGCCATGATTGCCCACGACCTACGCAACCCACTTGCCTCCATCCTCTATGGTATCGAAACGCTAGCCGAGACACTCGGTGAGGAGCACCCAGAGATCGAGAATATCAATCTGTTGTTAAAAGAGGGAGAGCGTATCCACCGCATCATCGAAGATATTCTCTCCATCAGTCGTCAACCTAGTCTGACCATCAGTCTTTGCTCCCTGCAGTCACTCACGGAGCAGGTGCATGAAAGCCACCAGCGACATCTACAGGAGAAGCAGATCCAGGTACGTCGCTACTATGACCCGTCGCTCCCGCTGATAGAGGGGAACCCCGTGCGAATGGGCCAGATGCTCGATAACCTCGTCAGTAATGCCATTGACGCGCTAGATGAGGGTGGACAAATCGAGATCGTCCTACGCCCCCTGACACTCGAGCAGGTTATCGCTCGCGGTGTCAGCCCCGATCAGGAGGAACGCCTGCAAGGTGGTGTCGAGATCCTGATCCGTGATAACGGACCGGGTATTCCGGAGAGCCAGCGCGAGCAAATCTTCGAGCCACTGTTCACCACAAAGAGTAGCGGTACCGGGCTGGGCCTCTCCATCGTGCGGACCATCGTGGAGCAGCATCGCGGGCTGATCTTCTTGGACAGCGAGTTGGGCAAAGGTACGACCTTCCAAATCTTCCTCCCCCAACTCGGCAGTGCCTATCACGAAGGGCCCTAACCCTGTCAACCCAACATCATGTAGAGCATCCCGCCCAACCAGCCGAGCGAGAGCACGACAAACCCTGCCACCACCCATCGACGCTCCAATGCCAATATCGAAAGAGATAGGGCGACAATTTGCCAGAATCGATGTTTGAGATCCATGATTTTCCTCTGCGTCGCATCTGTAGCTTGGAATCTATTAGAAGAACCTCTAGCGTGAGGTCGTTACGCGCAATATCTCCCCTTGGGAGCTGATGGTGGCGCGCAGGGTGCGCCGCAGTGTACCACCATCCGGCAGGCGGACGGTGGTACGGAAGGTGAGCGTGTACCTTCCATCCGCTTGGCCCCTCACGGTCGGCCTGATGCCGCGAAAGGCAGGAAACTCTTTTGCAACCGCACGTCGTGCTCGTGCCAACGCACGTTGCGGCAGAGCCATTGTCTTGCTCATGCAGTAACTCGCTTGCGGCGGCGAAGGAATGCCGGAATAGAGAGTTCATCCATGGGATACGGCTCATCCTCCTCGCTCAACGGGCTCGCGGCAACATGCCAGGGACGTTCGGGAGCCGGTGCGGCCTTCGCCTCGCGTATCGGGATAATCTTCGGTGCCTCGTTTTCTCGCTCTTCCGTCGGGACGTGGCGGTCAGCTGGGCGGGGAGCAGTCGCAGAGGTGTTCCGGGTAAAGGAGCTAGATACCGAACTGGTAGCCATACTGTCTAGCCCTACAGCCATCAATGTCACCTCCACCCGCTCCCCCAACGCAGCATCCACGCTGGTTCCAAAGAAGATCGGTGCCTCGTCCGCTACCAGGCGATTCACAGGCTCCATGGCCTGCTTGACGTCATAGAGGGACATTTCATCACTACCCTGGAAGTTGACGACAACTGCTTGCGCTCCCTCGATCCCATCCCGTCCTAAAAGGGGGCTAGATAACGCACGGCGCATCGCTTCTTGTGCCGCGTCCTCGCCCTGACCGTATCCGATCGCGAAGTGGCCCAAGCCACCATCACGCAGCACACTCTTCAGATCGGCGAAGTCGAGATTGATAACGCCGGAACTGTGGATCAAATTGGTGATCCCTTCGATCGCTTGTCGTAGACATTCATCCGCCACCCGGAACGCAATATCCATCCGGGCGTGCTGCGGGTCCAGAATCTGTAGAAGCCGGTCGTTGTGGACGACGACGAGGGTATCCACCTCTTCCCGTAACGCTTCCAATGCAGCGTCCGCATTGCTTCGCCGTCTTGTGCCCTCAAAGGCGAAGGGCATGGTCACCACGCCCACTACAACAGCACCATTCGCACGTGCAACGTGGGCTATCTTGGGAGCTGCCCCACTCCCGGTGCCACCACCCATTCCGGCCGTGATGAAGAGCAGCTCCGTCCCTTGGCATGCCTCCTCAATAAGTGCCTTGCTCTCATTCGCTGCCCGTGCACCCACCGCTGGGTCGGCTCCCGCGCCCAGCCCGCGGGTCGCGCGTGGTCCTAGGTGGAGTGTGTTACAGCTCTCGCTAAGACGAAGAGCTTGGACATCCGTGTTGGCCGCGATAAAGTCGACCCCTGCAATGCCCACCTGGATCATGCGATCCACCGCATTGCTACCACCACCACCCACGCCTATCACACGAATCGAATGAGATAGTTGCAGTGCCGTCATAGCCAACTCCCTTTCCTGGAAAAATGATTGAAAGTGATTGATCCTCAGTCAGTTACTAAAGATGCAAGTTCACTTCCAGATGTAGTGGGGACAGAAAGAAAGCGTAGAGTAAGGAGAAGAGGCACATCAACATGACCGTTGGGGAAATTTCCCAACCTCCCATTCTGCGTTGTCCAGCTTAGGAAATTTCCTCTTTCCTCCGTTGCATGTGCGCCGCACCGCAATGAGGTTCGATGTGCGCGAGGCTCCCATGACTCCCGCAGCTCCCGTGGTAGCTATAGGAGCTATGGGAGTTATGGGAGTTATGGGAGCTGCTTGCCGCTACCGCTGGTCGGCTCTAGATGGAGTAAGGAACGAGGGTACGCCCGTGATCGTGTAAGTGGGTTTACGGCCTGAGGGGAGCAAAGAGGTGAAGGAGAGAAATAAGGGACACGGGCATGAGGGCAGGAAGATGGGCGTCAGATTACAAACGAACGGGTTCCAGAAGTCAGCTTCCGGAACCCGTTCGTAGGTAGTGCGTAACAGTGAGCGATCAACTGGGGCGGATGGGGGTCTCTAGCGCTGCCCTGAGAGAGACAAGATGAGGTGCAGCCCGCGCAGTCATCACATCCCAATGATAGATGAAGTGAAGATCGTGGAGCGCATCACGCAGCTGCTTGTGGCTAGCGACCTCGCTATTCGAGCGATAGAGGGCAGCGGCGGGCTCCAGATCGCCGGCGACAAGAAGATACAGCGCGAGATTGAAGGTGCGCCGCACGCAAACGTCGCTTTCAGGTTCCTGCTCCAGCAGATCTTTTACCTGACTAATCGCCCGGCTTAAGAGCCCTTGGCCCGTTGCAGCATTACCACAGCAGATCTCGATAAGCGCGGCGAGGAAATAGCCCCAATCATCCTCCCGCAAAGAAAAGTAATGGCGGACCATCTGCCGGGCACTATCGTAGATTCCTCGGTGCCACAGCAGTCGGGCGTAGGTGGCCACCGCCTCTGCGTGAGAAGGGTTGAGCTCGATGACACGTGCCAGACAATGGCATGCCTTATCAACCTGTTTCTCACGATCGAGAAGGTAACCACGTAACCACCAGAGGAATGCCTCTTCCGGCTGGAGGGCAATCGCTCGCTCCAAGAGGTCGTCCGCTTCCGCCATCTGTCCCAGGTCACTGAGTACCATTGCCTTCGATGCAACCATGCGGCTCTTCTCCTGGTGCATCTCTTTCGTCCGGTCAAAGACGGCGAGGGCATCCTCGTAACGGCCTACCTTACGCAGCATCTCCGCCTTCGCACCCAGCAAGGCGAGATGCCGCTCACGCAGTTCCAGCGCCTGATCGATGGTCTCCAGTGCCGCTTCCAACTCGCCGAGCGAACGGAGCGCCTTGCCTTTACTGGCTAGCACCCAGGCGGAGTGAGCATTAGCCGTTAGCGAGTTGTCGTAACAGGAGAGGCTTTCCTCATGTTGCTGGTTCTGGCGAAGCTCCTCCGCCTGCTGCGCAAAAGCAGCGGCGCGATTCATATTCAAATGCAGGGATCGGTCCAGCAGACGGACAGCCTCCCGCTCGCGACTCATCAGGCGTAGAATTTCCCCCTTGACCGCAAGCGCGAAAACAGAATCTGGGTTAAGGGAAAGCGCGCGATCCACATGCTCCAGGGCCTTCTCCGATTGTCCCAAGTCCCGGTACGCCTCGGCAAGCCGCGCGATTACCCAGTCATCGTAAGGATCGATCTCCAGTGCTCGTTGGAATGCCTCGATTGCCTCCTTGGCCTGGTGCGCCTGGCGCAGGATCTCGCCCTTGAGCAACCATGCCCTGTAGCAATCTTCCTGCTCCTGAAGAAGCGGCTCCACGATCTGCAGGGCCTCTCGAAAGCGCCCGATCTGCATGAGTGACTCGACCTCTACAAGCGTGGCGCTATCGGTACTGAGTTGATTAAAGCCTTGCAAAGTCATGCGCTTTTCCTCTTCAAAGCGGTCGGTGTGTCGCTCCTCACGTAACACCGCCTGTCTGTTCTGTGCTCTTGCTAGCTGGTCCACGCAGAGGGTGGTATACGAAAAGTGATGCAAGTTTTCTTCCAACTCCGTTACCAACTCAGAAACAGTAACGCTAGACGCTCCTACCGCTCCAATATCTCCCGTGGCAGCTATAGGAGCTAGGGAGTTACGGGCGTTACAGGAGCGATTTCTCGTTACCGAAACTCAACAGGGCAAGCAAGTCGGACGCGCATATCTTGGAAGTCAGCTTGCAACAGCGGTATATAGAGCCAAACAGAGGAAACCAAACCTGTAAGACGCAAAACCCAACCTACGCACCATGCACGATGCATCATGGACTATGCAACATCTCGGGTGTCGCTCAGAAGCACGTGATATGGAACAGTCAAAAGGAGAACAAACGGTGATTCCCCAGCGGCACCACTCTAATGGAAAACCACGCGGGCCTGAACCCTACCCAGAACCGCCTGCGCCGCCTGCACCGCCCTTACCATAACCCGCCCGCAGAATTGTCAACAAATACCTATTCCATAAAATGGAAAAGAACCTTCCGAGATTCTACTCCACAACCCTTGAGCTATGCAACGGCTTACACCAAGAGTAACACAGAGTGTCCACATCTCCCCCCAGCTCATCATGCGGTACGAGTTGTTGCGACTACCCTCGCAGGAACTTGCAACCTACCTGCGAGAGGTAAGCTACGACAATCCACTTCTGGAAGTCGTCGAACACAACATGTGCCCACGTTGTGGTCAGGAGTTACCTCCCGATACCCTAGAGTGTCGCCTCTGTCACTTAGACCATGAGTCTCCAGCATCAGGCATGCTCGCTTCACAGGACGACACAGATTATCGCAACGAGTGGCTTGAGAGCATCAGCGAGAGAGCCTCGTTGAACGAGCGTTTATGGGGGCAATGTTTGGAAAGCGACCTTGACGCCGCGGAGCGGCACATTGCCTGCCATCTTATCGCGGACCTAGACGAGCACGGATATCTCTCGCACGAACCAACCACGCACGCGGCCGAATTAGGCCTATCCCTTGAGGAAGTCGAGCAGGTGCGCCTGCGGCTCATGCACTTCGAGCCGTTGGGTATCGGGGCACGAGGAGCTCAGGAGTGTTTACGAATTCAGGCGGAATCGTTACAGGAAGAGGTGCCTTGGGCAATGATTGCGTACCGCTTGATCGCCGAGCAGTGGGACACCCTCATGAAAGGGGACCTTCGGCAGGCAGCACGCGCCTTGGACCTTTCCTTCGACCAGATCGAGCAGGCCTTTACTGCCATACGAGAGCATTTTCATCTCTACCCAGCCTACGGGAGCCACGGACGAGACGCGGAAACACGCTATCTACAGCCTGACGTTCGTTTCTGCAGGCAGGGGCTGGGTGCAGCGGCTACCATCCAGATCGAGGTGCTCGAAGCGCACCGTTACGACATCCACATCGCTCCCGAATATCGAGAGCTCCTGAAGCACTCTGCCCTCTGCGACGACGACACGCGTGGTCAGCTTAACGCATGGAAGCGGGAAGTTAGGCATCTGGGAGATGCCCTTCACCAACGATGGAACACACTGAGTCAGGTGTGTACCTGTATCGCCGATTTCCAGCGCGACTTCTTCATTCATGATTGCTGTGTGAGCAGGCTTCGACCGCTCACCCGGGATGAGATCGCCAACGCGTTGGATGTCCACCCTTCCACTGTCGGGCGAACCGTTACCGAAAAATACGCAGAATTGCCCAACCGGCGGGTCGTCCCCCTCAGCTTCTTCTTCGAGAGTAGTGCGCCCATCCAAGCACTCATCGCGCAGCTCGTCGCTGATGAAACAGCGCTACTCAGCGATGAGACCCTTCGCAGCCATCTCCATCGCGCAGGCTGGTCCATGACGCGCCGTGCCGTATCGATGCACCGGGAAAGCGTGGGTATCCTTCCAACCCATCTACGTCGTCGTCAGCGCCGTCTCTATGCCACCTTGAAACGGTCATGTGACGGCATGTAAGGAGTGGCTGGAATTCTGCCAAACAATGTGTTAGTATAGGTTGGCTTGAATTGGGATCGCGTCTTCGGATGGGGGTATCACGCATGGCTGAGAACATTCTTATTGTTGACGACGAGCAAACGCTCTCGCTCTTTCTTGCTCGCTCGCTCGAACGAGAGGGATATCAAACACGCCGCGCCTTTACCATTGCAGACGGCTGGAATGCCCTCCAGTCTCAACCCGTTGACTTGGTCATCCTTGATTTAAGACTTCCTGATGGTTTTGGTATCGAGATCCTCCAACGAATGCAGCAAAGCTTTGTCGATCCACCCCCCACCCTGATCATCACGGCTCACGCCAATGCAAGTAGCGCCGTAGAGGCCATGCGCCTCCACGCCTTCGATTACCTGGAAAAGCCACTACGCATGCAGGAGGTACGTCTCAAGGTAAAGCAGGCGCTTGCCAGCCGTGCTGTTACGCGGCAGATCCAACAGCAGGATGGCTCCTCCTCGCTCATCCTTGGGGAAAGCCCAGCCTTTCAAGAAACCCTCAAGATGGTGGAAAGAGTTGCCCCAACCCAGGCTAACGTCTTCATCTCGGGTGAGAGTGGGAGTGGCAAGGAGGTCATCGCTCGCCTGATCCACGAGCGTAGTCCCCGTGCGACGAGCGGCGAGTTCATCGCGTTGAACTGTGCCTCAATTCCCGCCGACTTGCTTGAGGCCGAGCTGTTTGGCGTAGAGCCGGGAGCCTACACAGATGCCAAGCGTCGCAAACCAGGTATGATGGAGATGGCCAGCGAGGGAACCCTCTTCCTAGACGAGGTTGACCAGCTGAGTTTGACCGCACAGGGCAAGTTGCTGCGCGTCTTACAGGAGCGTACGCTCCGTCGGCTGGGCGGCACCAACCAGATTCCGGTTGATTTCCGTCTGCTCTGCGCGACCAACGCCTCCCTCCCCACACGGGTGAGCGAGCAGCGCTTCCGTGCCGATCTCTTCTACCGGATCCATGTGATCGAGATCCGAGTGCCACCGTTACGCGAGCGGATCGGGGACCTGGAGCGCTTCATCTCGGCCTTCATTACGGAGTTCAACGAAAGCAGCAACAAGCAGGTGATCGGCCTGGAGCCGGATGTGCTTGCTCTCTTCCAGAGCTACTCGTGGCCCGGCAATGTACGTGAGTTACGCAACGCTCTGGAACACGCGGTGGTACTCTGTGATGCGCCACGCATCGGTCTACGCCATCTGCCACGCACCTTACAAGAGGTAGCCCTCAACGGGTCGAAGCCCGATCGGTCCAAGGAGCAGAAAAAACCGCCCCAACTCTGGGATTTGAAGGCGGAGATTGCTCGGCTCGAGAAGAGCATGGTGGAGACCGCGTTGCGGGAGGCGGAGGGGAATCAGAGCGAGGCTGCCCGCTCACTGAATGTTAGCCGCGATATTCTCCGCTACACAATGAAGAAGCATGGCATTGATCCCACCGATTTTGATCCCCCAGACGAGGGGGAAAAGGTGGCACCTCCCCTCTAGAGCAGCACGCACGAGCAAGGAAGCGCTCGTGTGTGCTGCTACCTGCAGGCTGCACCGCCTGAGTAAGAGACCCGAAGGGAAGTTGACCCTTCGGGTCTCTTGTTACTGCGGAAAAATCCCCGGAGCGCTCCTGACGGCGCAATTTTACCCACCGCCTCACTCGCCCCTATCGCCACAGAGTTCGTTAAGGCTGCTGGTCAGGTTGGAAATAGGCTTGCAGCACTTGCTTACAGTGTTCTATTTCTCACCGTCAGTTGTTGCCTGTCTGGTGTCCCGCCAAAGGCAGGAGATTCTTCGGACCTCATCATTAAGCGTCATCATAAGAGCAGGAAGGAGTAGCCTATGACCTGGACAGAGCAAGAAGTACGACTTGCGATGGCAGCCGCCCTTTTTGGATTGGGCGTCCTATCGACCCTCAGTGGGTTATGGACTATCCTGGCGCGAGAGTACCAGCAGGCGATGCGTGGGCTCTCCCGTCAGTCGACACGCATCGCGACGGAGACCACTGCGGAAAAAGGAATCCCAGAAACAATCCAGGCAACCGCTAACCTCATTCAGGCAGTGAACGAGTTGGTTCGCACGGCCACTGGCGTGGGGCTCATGTTACTGGCTATTGGCCTGGGAATCTGCTACTTGGCTTACACACTCCTTCCTTAAATATCATGTCACGTACAAGCATCCCCACCGAACGGAACTTTCAAATGGCGGCTCAATCTTTCCAACTTTACCTCGAACGGCTTCAGGGGGATGAGATGCTGCGGCAGGTACGCCGTACGCTACTTCCTGTTACCCTCACACCCGCTATCCGGGCGCTTGATGGCTCTGGTTATCGACCACAGGGAGAGGCGCTCGACGTCGACACCTTCCTCCATTACTTCAGGGCAAAAGATGAACCAGGCTCATTGGTTCGCCACACTGCAGCGGTTGTCGTCGCACCGGTTGGAGCTGGCAAGAGTACGCTGCTCAAGGCGTTAATGTGGGAACTCACCCAGCGCGCGGTGCAGGATTCGTCTGCGCCGATCCCCTTCTACCTTCCTTTAGAGCGTCTAGGTGAGACGGCAGAGACACTTCTGATGAACGCGTTGTGGCGCATTGGCTTGCCTGTTGCCCGCCAAGCATTAAGGGCGATGGTAGACGAGAGCACGCGCTCCCTCTTCGTCCTTCTCGATCCCACCCCTTCCTTCGCCGCTACTAACTCGGCCGATAAGCTGGACGAGATCATTCGCGACTTGGAAACCCTCTGGCCCGGTTGCCGCTGGATCGTGGCTATGCGACCCGACGCCGCTCTGTCACTTCCGTCATCTTGGCACGATCGCCGTTTCTACCTCCTCGACCCATTACCGCCCGAGCAGGCCCTCGCACTGTTGGTGGACGGTCTCGAGCGCCCACTGCAGGCGCTACTAGGGGAATTGGTGGAGCAGGTGCGTCCGCTTGCCACATTGATTCGTCGGCCCCTCTTTGCCGAGACCTTGCGCGGTGTTGCCCAGCAATCCCCGAGCAGCGATGGCAAGCGATGGGTACAAGACCTTCTCCTATCAGTAGTAGAGCGAGGCGGTGGCTTGGAATTGCCGCGCGCGCTCATGCTGGAGGTGCTTGAGAAAGTTGCGACACAGAGCGAGGCTTCCCAGTTGGGAAGCGAGGCCAGGCGAACCGCTAGCAAGAGTCTTCCTCGGCTCCGTGAGGCGGGCTTGATAGACCAACTCCCGGTGGTCAACGGCTCTGGCCCTCGACTCCGCTTCGCGGATCCCGCCCTACATGAGTTACTTCTCTGGTTAGGCGGCTCGAATGGCACCGTTCCTACCCAAGCAAGCAAAGCAAGCAAGGAAATGGCTCTCTCCCCTGAGGTAACCTACCGTCCCCCAACGCCCGCTAGCTTCCTGACAGAATGGGAGGAGGCCATCGCATCTCAGGAATTGACCGATCTGCTGCAACTGCAAACCCAGTTAGACCAGATGCGCGCTGAGACCCTTCACCAGATCGCGCTGACCCATCGTAGTGCCTCCCGGCTCGGGGAGGCAGAGACGCATGTATGCCAGGCGCTGGCGTTGCGGCCCGGTCATGCCCCCTACCGTGTCACGCTTGGAACTATCACCTCCCTAGCAGGCGAGCACGAAGAGGCACACCGCATCCTAGAGGAGGCGTTGGCTCACGCACCAACCGGTACTGGCTACTTCTATCTCGGTCAATCGTATCAGGCACTCGGCTGGCAGCAGGAAGCTTTTCAGGCTTTCCAGCAGGCAGCAGAGATGGACTCACCCCAGCAAGCGGAGGCCGCGGCTTCCGCGGCGCGGCTCGCCTCGGAGGTTGACACGAGAGTGCGTTACTGGGAGCAGGCGCTCGCGTTCCAACCCGCGCGTGCCGATTGGCACGTGCAGCTCGGCCTGCTCTATGAGGAATCTGGCGAGCAAGACGCGGCGCAGCAGTGCTACCAGCGCGCTCTGGAGGCCAATCCGAATGAGGCCGACGCCCACTACCATCTTGGTACCCTACTACTCGAAGCCGGAGAGAAGCAGCTAGCGTTAAAGCACCTCCAGCGCGCCACTGCTGCACGCCCCAAGGAAGCACGTTGGCTCGTAGAGTTGGGGCGCGCACTGGAGGCAAACGGGGAGGCGACAGCAGAGAATGCCTACCGCCACGCCATCCGCATCGAGCCTCAGATGGCGCTACCCTTTGCGGCGCTAGGCTCCTACCTGCGGCGGGCTGGCTCCCTCGATGAGGCGCACGCCGCCCTCAAGCAATCACTTGCGTTGGATGGGGAGCAGGTGGACGTGCTCTTTGAGTTGGGGCTCCTCAATGAGGAGCGTGGGGACGTAGTGCAGGCGCTTGCCGCTTACCGTCGAGCGGCGCGATTGGACCAAGCATCGCCACAGATACGTAGCCATATCGGTGCCGTTCACCGGCGGTTGAACCAGGTCAAAGAAGCACGCCATTGGTTGGAAGAAGCCCTGAATCTGAATCCGCACTTTGGCCCGGCCTATGATGAGCTGGGGCAGGTCGCGGAAAGCGAAGGCGAGTGGGAGGAAGCAATCCGCCACTACCGAGCCGCGCTACGGGAGATGCCGGATGATATCCAACTGCGCTTCCGAACAGCGGTCATGTACCTTCGGCTGGAGCAACCCGCGGAGGCAGTACCGCTATTGGAAGACACCTCGCGTGCTATGCCCAGCAATGCGGAGGTTCAGTGGTACCTAGCGGAAGCCCTGCGTCTCGAGGGACGCTCGGTGGAAGCCCTCGCTGCTTACCGCACCACGACGCGCCTCGCTCCCGATAATGTAGAATACCATCTTGCACTCGCACGGCATGCCCACTCGATGAATCGGTTGGACGAAGCACAGCGGATCATTGAACGTGCTATCGAACTGGACGGCGAGGAGGTAGAGGCGCACCGCCTTGCAGCAGAGCTCGCTCTCGACCGATACGAACCCGTCAAGGCTCTCGCCGCCCTGCGCCGTGCCATCGATCTTGCTCCCCACGATGAGACGCTCTACCAACGTATCGGTGTCATCTACCAGGAACGGGGGCAACTGGTAGAGGCGCTCGATTACCTCAATCAGGCACTCGAGCTTGCGGGTGAATCAGCCCCATTACTCGTCCAGATTGCTACGATACACGAGCAGCGGGGCGACCTCCCGGCCGCGATCGCCTTTCTGGATCGCGCGTTGAAGGTGGAACCGCAAGCCATCCCTCACCGCCTCCAGCGAGCCCGTCTGCTTGCAACGACAGGAGAGCCGGGACGGGCTCGCCGCGATTGGGAGATTGTTCTGCGAGTCAACGCTGCTTGTGGCGAGGCCCACTTTGGGCTAGGCCAACTGTTCCTTGCCGATGAGCACAAAGAGTCTGCCCTCCTGGCCTTCGAGCGTGCCATTGTCGGGGACGGCATACCAGCGGAATGGTTACTGGCTCATGGTCAACTCGCCGCTGAGCTAGGCCAAGCGGCCGCGGCGCAAAACTCCCTCAACCGCCTTCTCGACAACGACGATGCTTCCGTCCCTGTCAAAGTGCGTGCCCAGGCGCATCACACGCTGGCTCGTCTTTCTACTGGCAATGAGGCCCAGGAGCATGTTCAGCAGGCCATCTCCCTCGTGCCTCATGATGCAACGTACTACGTCACATTGGCGCAGCTTCAGGACGACGCTGGTTTGCCAGAAAGCGCTCTGGAAAGTTTGGAAGCTGCCCATGCCCTCTCGCCACACAACCCTACCATTCTCTCCGCTCTTGCCGAGCATCACGAGGCACGCGGCAACATATGGGATGCTATTGAGTGCTACCGTCGTGCAGCAGAAGCCGCAGTGGAGCCCGCGCGGCTCCTACGTCACGTAGCACGCCTCCAACAGGTAAGTGATTGGCGTGAGGCAAGTGCCACGTTGCAGGAAGCCATCGCCATCGAACCGGAGCACGCGCCGGCCCATCGGGAATTGGGTGCACTCTTATGGGAGGCAGGGCAACTCGAGCAGGCGGAGGAGTCGCTCCGTCACGCCCTTGACCTTGACCACGACGATGTCCAGACGCTGTGCCTACTTGGCGAGGTCCTGGTGAACGAGAAACGGGATGAGGAAGCTCAGACCTTTCTCTACCGTGCAGCCGAACTTGCCCCAGATCAGGATCGCATTCATTTCTTGCTCGGCTTTATTGCCGCACGCGCCGAGCAGGATGATGTGGCATTGATGGAGTTTCAGCAGGCAACCTCGCTCGACCCCAATAATGCCGAGTACCAACGTCACCTCGGGCAGGCTTTCATGACACTGGGCCGACTGACGGAAGCCCGCCACGCATTGGAGCGTGCTCTGGACCTTAACCGGGAGGACGCAGAGAGCCACTTCCTGCTAGGCAGCCTGTCCCTCAAACAAGGCGAAACAGAGCGGGCCGCCGTATCCTTCCGGGACGCTGTCTCGTACGACCCAACACGGGCCGTGTATCGCCGTTCGTTAGGTGAAACGTGGCTAGCACAGGAGCAATGGGATGCTGCTCTCTCTGCCTTACGGGCGGCGCGTGAGTTGGACGCAGGGGATCCCCACACGCACTACCTCATGGCAAAGTGCTACACACAGATGGAGCGGCTTGACCAGGCATTGGAACGGGCGGAGAACGCTGTATCACTTGCGCCAGACGAGCCTGGCTACATGCGACTGCTAGGTGACCTGCACGCGCAGCGGCATGAATGGGATGCCGCAGTCCCTATGTACGAGCGGGTCCTGCAACATCAGCCAGAAGACAGCATGCTTTACGTGGCGCTTGGCCGCTGTGAGCGAGAGCGCCACTTGCTGGACGCCGCAACCGATTGGTTCCGCCAGGCTATTGAACAAGAGCCACAGCTAGCGATCGCGCACCATCTGCTCGCTCAGACCATTGTCGACCGCCTGCACCCCTTCTTCCTGGCTGAATTGGTGCAGGCTCCGTTCCCGCCCGCCGACCCGATGGTGCAGGAAACGCTATTGCAGGAGGCTCTGGATACAGCCCGCCGCGCCTGTGCGCTCGAGCCGCGGAATCCCACCTTCCAGACGACCCTGGCACAGGCCCTCCTCCTTACGAACCAGGCCGAGGCGGCCCTCTCGACACTCCGCGAGGTGCAGGAGGTGCCGGAGCAGCGCGGCTTCTACCTGATGCTCGCCGGGCTCGCAACGCTCCGGCGTGGGGATGGCGCGCGTGCCCG
>JALZCF010000086.1 GCA_030863245.1 Chloroflexota bacterium | reverse complement strand
ACGCAATCGCCAGCACGCGCTTCAGGGGCAACGCCCCTTCCTTATCCAGCAGGTCGCGTAGCGTCCCACCCGGCACATACTCCATGACGAGGCAGTGCCGGTCGTCCTGCTCGAAGGTGGCCAGCATCCCTACAATGTTGGGATGGTTCAACTGGCGCAATGCCTCCCCTTCCCGGATAAAGCGCGCGACCTTTTCCTGATCGGCCACCAGTTCGCTGCGCAGACGCTTGATGATCACCGGCTCGCCGCTCAGCCGATCCGTTCCAAGATACACCTCCCCTTGCCCCCCAACTGCCAGGCGTTCGTCTGTCGTATACCGCTCGGCAGGTGAGGGGGTCGTGACAACTCGCTCATCGCTCACCCGCTTGGTAATTGGCACCTCGCCACGTGAAAGGCGCTCATAGAGGGTTTGGGTTTCGGGGGAGGGCGGCACACCCACTTCCTCCTCCAGTGCCTGCACGCAGCGTCGGTAGGCACTCGCCATCCCCGCCAAGTCGCCTTGCGCCGCGCAGGCCGTCATCAAGGCACGATAGGCCGGTTCCGGCACATGCCCTAGCGCGATCCAATGTTCAGCCCACTGCTGCACCTCCCGCCAGCGCCCCTGTGTCTCTAACTGCTCCAGCAGGCGTTGGGCACGCCGTTCGAAGAGAGCCCGCAGCCGTTCGCGCTCCAGTTGGATCCAATCCTCGTAGAAGCCAGGTAATAGCTCCCCCTGATAGAGGGCGACGGCCTGCATCAACGCCTCGGTATCCCGCTCGACCGCGCTGTCCTCCAGCCGCGCCACGTCCAGTTCATGCGGCGCGCTCGTATCGAAGGCCAATGTCCTTTTATCGCTCAGCAGGTAGCGCTCACCTATCGCTTGGCGCACCTGGTAGATCGCATTCCGCAGGTTCTTACGCGCACTACTGTCCAGCGAATCCGGCCATAACAGCCCGGCCACCTGCTCCCGACGATGGGTGATGCCCGCGTTCAATAAGAGATAGGCCAGCAGCGTCTGGGCGGGATGTGAGGAGAGCTCCAGCGGCTCCCCATCCAATCGCACTTCGAACCGTCCTAGGAGGTTGATTTCCAGCATCTGTTCTTCTCACAAACGATGACAGAGAATTGGTAGGGTAGAACAGCCTGCAGCCGGCAACTGCCGCTCAAGGGATGGCGCATGTGAGAACAGCGGCCGCGAATGCGCTTCCATGTAGGCACGAATTGCGGCACGCACTTACAACCGCGTGGAGGGTATACGGCGCGGCTCACATGCGTTGCGACAGACCTTTTGACGAGAGGTGGCCGTCTCCCACTTCAGTATACTCACTTTTCTTCTCCTGTTCAATGCCAAATCCGGGAAAGGACGCTGCGAGGACGAACCAGCCGACGCTGGCAGGACGCACAGCCAATAGACTATGAATAGAAAAGATGGATGAGGGCCAAGCACCGCTCAGGACGGCAAGCTTGGTCAAGGCAAAAACGAAAGGAGTAGCTCTCTACTCCGCTGGCGCTTACACGAGAGGTGGGAGATGAACACTGTTGAGATGAACGTGATCGAGCAGACCCAGGACGCACCCGCATTGGCAACCCTGACCGACACTCGCACGCTGCAGAGCCAAGTAGCCTTCCTAGAAGCATGGCGAGAGCAGGAATGGGAACGAGCGCAGCTAGCACAAGGGGCCATCCGCATGAGCTGTCTCATGCAGCTCAAGCGGCTCGACAAGGAGATCGCACGCAACCAGCGCTTTCTAGCCAAGCGCGGCTTCACCGCCACAACAGGATAGACCAGCTGACCCACATGAAGCCCGAGGTACAGCCATGATTAACGCATTCGCCATTTCTGAACAGCAAGCTAAGCTCTATCGCGAACAACGGTTGCAAGAGGCACAGCGCTACCATGAACTCAAGCAGCTCAAAGCGACCCAAGACGACGGTGCCTCCTCGTTCGAGCAGATGGTCCACCAGGGTGAGATTCGAGATGCTCCGACCTTAAGCGCTTACGCCCTCCTAAGGATGAAAGGTTTGTAAGTACATAGTAGGATGGCTGACCACGGCAGGAACCACAGCAGGAACTGGTGCCAGGAGTTATATCTGTTCCGCTGACCCGCTCCAGAATGATGAACCCTACACCTCCTACCCCTTATCCCGACGTGAACGTGGTGCTGTTCGAGTTGCTGTCGGACGTACAAACTATTTTGGAGAGAGACTTGGTCGGTATGTACCTGTTTGGCTCCCTGGCAAGCGGTGGTTTCGACCAATATAGCGATATTGATGTTGTCGTCGTAACCGCGGATGAAATGTCCACTGAGCAGTTTTCGGCATTACAGGCAATGCACAGACGCATCGCGGGCACTGATTCGCTGTGGGCCACCCAGTTAGAAGTCTCCTACATTCCGCGCCACGTCATCCGCCGCCATGACCCCACCGACGCCCTGCACCCACATCTTGATCGAGGCAAAGGGGAGCAGCTTCAGATGATGCAGCACGACAGTGATTGGGTAGTTCAACGCTACACCCTGCGAGAACGAGGGATACCAGTAGTAGGACCGCCTGCCCACACCCTTATCGACCCCGTCTCCCCGAACGAGTTGCGGCAGGCGATGGTGGCCATATTGCATGGCTGGGCCACGCAAATACTCGACGATCCCGCTCATATGAACAGCCGCGGCTATCAGTCCTACACAGTCCTCTCGCTCTGCCGCATCCTGTATACCCTTCAACATGGCGCCACCATTTCCAAGCGTGCCGCAGCCCAGTGGGCGCAGGACATCCTGGGTGGGCAGTGGGTGACCTTGATTGAACGAGCCTGGGAAGGACGCCAGACGCCAGACTTGCCGCCTCAACCCGAAGATGTCAACAGAACCCTGGATTTGATCCGCTACACCCTTGAACGTAGTAAGCGATTCGAGGAACCAACGGGTGAGGGATGAGATTGCGAATCCACAGAGTGGAGCTTAAAGATGAATGAATGCGATTTCCCTGCTCAATTGCCCTGGGAGGAGCTATTTGACGCGCGTGCGGATGACTCCGGCTTGAGGGTGCTTGTTACAGTAGTCGCTCGACATGACCAATAACAGGGGGCAACAATAGTGGCAAAGGACAATCTCTTCAAATGGCGACCCTACGAACCGCAGATCATCCTCTTGTGCGTGCGCTGGTACCTGCTTGACTCGCTCAGCTATCGGGACCTAACCGATCCCAAGGGCGATGAGAGTGAATGGGAAAAGCTATATAGGGTTTCCAACCTCATGCGCTGCTAAGGAGGAGAAAGATGTTAGAGCCACCTGCACCCGTGCTGGCAAGTGACCTATTCAAGCCGGACCGGACTGCGTTGTTGGAACTGTTGCGTGAATTGACGGCGGAGGAGTGGGAGCGACCGACGGTCTGCCAGGGTTGGACGGTCAAGGATGTGGTGTTGCATCTGCTCGGCGGCGATCTGGGGAACCTGTCGAGGCGGCGTGATGGCTTCCAGGGGATGGGGCCGGCACCCGGCGAGAGCCTGGTGGCGTATATCAACCGCCTCAATACTGAGTGGGTCGGCGCGACGAGGCGGCTTAGCCCGCAGGTGGTCAGAGAGTTGCTGGCCTGGGTGGGACCTCCTCTTTTCGAATACTTCGCCTCGCTCGATCCGATGGCAATGGGTGCTCCCGTGAGTTGGGCCGGTGATGAGCCGGCACCAGTCTGGCTCGACGTGGCGCGCGAGTATACGGAGCGGTGGCATCACCAGCAGCACATCCGGGATGCGGTTGGCAGGCCGGGGCAGCTAAACCGCCGTTTCCTCTACCCGGTGCTCGCGACGTTCGCCCATGCGCTCCCGGTAGCCCTCGGAGGCACGGAGGCCCCGCACGGTACGATGGTGCACTTTCATGTCGAGGGAGAAGCCGGAGGAGATTGGGCAGTCGTGAGAGAGGGTGGCCGCTGGCGCCTCTACATGGGCGCTCCACCCATACCGGATACTCGCATCACCCTGGACCAGGCGCTCGCATGGCGTTTCTTCACGAAGGGAGTAACGCCCCAAGAGGCGGAGCGCCAATCAACCATCGAGGGGGAGCGCCAACTGGGCGCGAGGCTCCTTCACGCTGTGGCAATCATCGCCTGATTGGTCACGATGTTGTTTGACCTGTGAAGATGTTTCAGAGTGGCGTTGCAAGGCAGAGGTGTTGCATGGAGGACGAGGTAGCTGCCGTGCTGGAAGGAATCTACGACCGACTGAAGCAGGCGGGTTATATCGAGTAACTCTGCATATTCCCATTCCGTCAAAATAAGAGGCTATGATTGACCCACAACTTGACAACAAAGTCGTTCTTATTACCGGTGCAAATCATGGGATAGGGGCCGCCACGGCACGAGCCTTTGCGGCGCAAGGAGCGAAGGTTTTCGTTACCTACTATCGTGACGACTGCTGCTACTCCGAGGAGGAGCTCCAACAGGCATGGGAGGCTGGTATCGGGGGAGACCTGCTGTATCGAGCACAACAGCAGCAGCCGGTTGACTGGCTGGTCGACGAGCTACGAGCAGGAGGGGGTGAGGTGGCAGCGCAGGAGGTTAACCTGGCCGACCCTAATAATATTCCGCGGCTCTTCGATCGATGTGAGGTGGACCTCGGCCCCGTGGATGTGTTAGTGAACAACCATACCTACTGCGTGCTCGAAACCTTTGACCCAGCGCAAACCAGCAACGTGGGAAGCGCTGTCTCCTTACCCACGGCGGCTACTATCGATGCCCATTTTGCTATCAATGCCCGGGCCTATGCGCTCCTGATGGCCGAATACCTCCAACGGTACCTCAAACGGCAAGCTCACTCGGGCCGCATCGTCAACGTTAGTACGGATGCGGCGCATGCGCATGCAGGCAACATTAGCTACGCCGCAAGTAAACACGCGATTGAGTCCTATAGTCGCTCGGCCGCGGCAGAAATGGGCCCGTATGGGGTCACCGTTAATGTCGTCGCCCCTGGCCCTATCCAAACCGGCTGGCTCACGCCGCAAACCGAGGCGGAGATTGCAGCCCATACGCCACTACGCCGGGTCGGCCATCCTGACGATGTGGCGGATGTGATCGTTTTTCTCGCCTCCCACCAAGCACGCTGGCTAACCGGGCAACTGCTCTATGTCGGTGGGGGGTGGCGCATGCCCCAGTGAGGGCAGAAAACGGCCGCGAACAGGCTCTCACCACCAAACGAGGCAAGACGGCGGGAGTTGCAGCAGCGGGCGTTAAGGGTTCTACGTTTCTTTTATCCACCTGTCGGCGGGATGTTTCTCCCTACTAACCAGTCAGGTAACTACAATCGGGGAGGCCAGATAGGAGCAGCAGACACAGCGGAAAAAGCCATTCGACAGATCGAGGCCATGGTGCACCGAGTCATTGGGGAGATTCCGACGAGCGACAGCCGTACGGACCGTTCCTATCAGTGGAGCACTAGCAACCTCTCACTGCGCACCTGGCACCTCCAGATGTTCCAGCTCACGACCAGCGTGGAGGTGGTTCTGGTAGCGGGGGCGAATGGGCCTTATCTAGTAGTTGACGATGTGACAATCCCGGCGACCGAAGAAGCACTACGACGAACCTTACGAGAGCGATTCTTAGATGCAAATGCCCTTGCCGCTGCCATAGAAGGCCCTGCCGCACCCGGCGCGCCTAGGTGGGAATACAAAGTGGTCGCTGTCTCATGCGACGAGGGGACCACGCACTTGGAACAAGCGCTAAACCGTCACGGCACGCAGGGTTGGGAGCTCGTCTCCCTGCTCTTGGCGGGGTCAACCTATCAAGCGACATTCAAGCGCTTAGGACTCTAGCGGACCGTTACTCGCTCATTAGTAAGTACATATGTCACTGGTGAACGTACGAATAAGGGAATAGCTACATGCTCGAGAACGTCATCAACGTTCTCGCTGCATCCAAACGAAAGCAAGCCATCAACGACGCTGCGTTAAAGGACATCAGCTGCTGCACCTGCAAAAAAACGAAGGCGCAGCGGTATGGGTTTGCGTGCTGACTGGGTCCATTCAGGACCTCCTTACTCCAAGGATTCGGCGATTTTGATCAATTCTTCCTTTGATAGTTTGTCGCTCTGCATGCGAATGAGCAGGCCATCTTGCTCAAGAATTAGCTCCTTTACTACTCCCTCTTTCCAAATTCGTTCTTCGCTACCGGGCATCACCACCCAAATACCGTTGATGTAAACAGCTGGCTTACCATTGACTGTTATCTCTTGTACTGAATCTTCACCCACGCGAGGGCGGTGAGTCACTTGCGTTTTCTGCTCGGCAATGGATACACACGAATAGTTGAGGTACACTACTCGCGGCCGAGAAGCGAAGAAGCGCTCGTTCAAAACGCAATCGGGTGGCAAGTAGGTGGGTTCGATAAGGGTGAACTCCGCTACTTCTTCCAATTGCTCAGTTTCAAGCCAGCGTGGCGCGCTAGGCGGCGTCTCATAATCCGCTTGGATAGGCTGTAATTCTGTGACCTCGCGAGGCGCAAAATACTCTAGGGCCGTTTGGGCCACGACAGGCAATGCCACCACCAGTCCAGCCAACAGTATCACAAGGGCGCCGACGTGACTTAATCGGAGACGCGTAAGCGCTCCCAGCTTCCCTGCCCCCATAGACTCAAGCAAGTGGCGCCAGGAAGAGGTAGGAGATGGCGGTTGGGCGATCTGCTTAGTCTGAATGAGGCGCTGCTCCAGATCATGAGAGAAGCTCTGATCAAGCTGGATCGAATCGGCTAGAACCTGTAGCTCGTCCACTACAGATACGTCTGCTGCGTCTACTCCAACAGGCGTTGGAACCTTTTGCCCTGTCTGCCGACTGGTTAGGAATACATCTAGTTCTTTGGCTGCTAGATCTTCATTTCGATTCATCGCTCTGCCTCCTATGATGAGCAAGCCACTGCCGCAAGTTGCCGACTGCGCGATACAACAACATGCGTACAGCTGCCTCGCTCTTCCCCATCACCTCAGCTACCTCCGCCGTACTTAACCGTGCGAAGATTCGCAAAGATAAAGCCTCGGCACGATCAGGCGAAAGAGCCGATACCATCTTGATAACTTGCTCCAGCTCCATTTGTTGCCCGATTACTTCCTCCACGGCAAGCCCCGGGTCCGGAAGATGGTTTACCATTTCTAAAGGTAGCGTTTCTTGCCTGCGCTGGAAGTAGGCAGCCACTTTGCGGCGGCTGATCCCAAATAGCCAAGCGGCAAACGTTCCTCGTCCCTGGTAGCTCGCAATACTTTCTAGCGCTGCTAGAAAGGTTTGTGCCGTGAGATCCTGCGCATCTTGCACATTCCCGACCCGTACCAGTAAGTAACCGTAGATCTTGTGTTGGTAGCGGCGGTATAGCTCAGCGAACGCTGCACTACTGTTCTTCGCTTCCGCAGCTAGCATTTCGTCATCTTCTACCTTAGACTCTGTATCCGGATGTCTTTTCGAAGAAGTAGTCAAGCGGGTGCTCATTTAGCCTATCCTTTCAACATCGCTATACACGACATCCGTCTATAAATATGTTCTAGGAAAGTGGCTTTTTGTAACAGGCAAAGAATAGCCAAATACGCCTACACCACCGCTCAGCTCAATTTCCTTTGCAGTCGCTCCAAACAGAACCCTACCGACCCTGCTGGTTCGGCTTGCCTCCGCTTTCTCTCCTCACTACACTATCCGGGCTTTGCTTTCTGGCAACGTTACGACTCAGGTGCCCGGCACTTGGTCGAGAGATCTCGGCACGCGCACGCACTCAACTCAAGTGCCGGGCACCTCTCGGGCTGAGTCGTTACCTGGCAACAAAACACTAACAAGAGAGCCGGATGTTCGACTGGCAGGTCTCCGAAGAGGACTCATTACCCCCACTACCCGCTACCGATGCCCCCCGCGGCGCATGTCACACCACACGCGTCTAGTGATCCCCCTCCTGACCGGCCTTCTGCCTGGAGCTGCCCTCCTACGCTGGTGGTTAACGGAGCAGCAAGCGATACGCAATGATCTAGTGGCAGCGATTCGCCAGGAGGAGCAGCAGCGGCTCTTCGGATTGACAGAGGACCCCGTTCGAGAGCGACAGAGACCTCTCATTGTGGGTTTGCCCCTGACACACTCAAGGCATAGCGAGTAGGAGATGCTGATTATGCTGGTAAGCCTAAGTGTGAGGCGAAGCTCCTACCGCGTTATGTTCTCCAGATAGCGTAGAAGAGAGTAGGAGAAGGCACGGCACACACCTCAGCGCATGGTATGCCGCCTTCTGGGAAGCCAGTGAAGGGCACGAGTTAGGCACAAGGACAGGCATGACAGCTCTTATTATCGAGTGTCAGACGCTCAATCCAGGATAGTATATGCCAGTACAGGTATAAACATCGAGGTGTGTATGATTGGCGTATCTGTTCCTTCGCTTTCTGACCATCTGTCGCTCGAAGAAGTAGTCGCCCAACTAGAACAGTCGTCCCTCGTGGATGGAATTGCGGAGTTCGGTTCACGCGCCACCCATCAAGCTGGTGAATCGAGCGATTACGATTTATTAGTGTTAGTCGAAGATATTCCTGCGCGTGTGTTCCAGATGGTGACGAGCATCGGTGGGCGGATAGCGGATATCGTGTTGGTCGAGACGGAAATCGCTGATAGAATCGTAACCACCCTTGAACCTCCCGAGCCAAAGTCATTCGAGGCGCTGTTTGCGCAGAAGATGCAAACGGCGCACATTGTCTATGACGCTTCCAAACGCCTCCAGCATGTCAAGCAACTCGTTACTAGCCAAGCGTGGGAAAAGCGTCGCGCGCAGATGCATGACGATTCTGATTTATACGGCATATGGTTTTGGCTAGGCTTTGGCCTCCTCCATCTAGAACGCCTGGCCCACTCCCAAGACCCTATCCAGCGCGCCGCCTTTGACATGATGTTGACATCATGTTTATCGGCAACGTGGCGCAGTTACTTTGATATTCGCCGCCTTCCGTGGGAGGGCGAATGAATATGCCCATTCGGCAGTACTGGCGCTTGCTTGTCACCTACCTCCGAACTCAGCGTGGCCGCGTGTTCCTGCTGGGGCTTCTTCTGTTCGGCACTGTAGGTCTCCAGCTCCTGAATCCGCAACTGTTGCGGG
>JALZCF010000024.1 GCA_030863245.1 Chloroflexota bacterium | reverse complement strand
GCACCAACGGGTTCACCCTCTTCCTGCCAGCCGTACTTCGCGAGTAGTAGAGAGGTGGGAGAGCATTTGAAAAGTCCTGTCTGGTAGAGATGGGAGGTAGTCATCCTGACCCTTTACCAGACAGGCAATCTGTTCCGTGCCGACCTGTGGCATTGCGCCGGAAAGGCCCGGCAGGTATAGACCTGGAGCGCGTGCTGGTAGTGCGCGATGGTCTGCTCCAGGTCCTCAGCCCGCCCACCAACCGGGTTATGAGCCAGGCTGTTACCAGGTTCAACCTGCGGGTCAGCCCATAGAGAGGGACGCTGCTCCTGGGCCATGTGGCCCGTATCGTCGTGCTCCCGCACCGTTGCGACTTGACCTAGGAGTACATCTGCCTCATCGCTTAGCGATTCCCGGTGAGTATCTACGGTGCGTCGCGCAGCAGACCAAGCATCAGCCTGTATGAATGCCTCGATGGTTGACAGAAGCCGATCTAAGATCGGCTTCCGCGCTCGTCGGCCAAACAGACGATTCAGCCATTCCATAATAGTGTTCCTCGAAGCGTGACGAGCCGAATTGAGGAATCAGCCCCTCTTTCCAGTATACACCAGCTGTCAAGAGCTCTCAGGGCCCGGGGGATGTACGATGGGCATCCGAACGAGTTGTCACAAAGTGAAAGAGGATGAGAGGCCGGGTTCGTATAGGCATTTGAGCTATCCGACCCGCTACTCCGGTTACAGTTCTTAGTTCGAGTTTAGTTCGAGGTTGACGAAGAGGTGAAGCACGATGGTTGGGAGCTGTCCGCGCGAACTCGAGAACTGTTGATCACTCACTATTCGACGTGTGACAGTTGGTTGGCAGGGGAGGGAGCAATGAGACGATACAAGGTCCCGCTCATCCCAGCAACGTATACCTCTCCTCCTACATCCTCGCCAAACGAAAAGAGAGTATCGTTACTCAGTACGGAGTACAGGACGCGCCAACCATCTGCTTCCTTCCGCAGTCGCCACACCTTGCCCGTGCCCCAGTCCCCGAAGAAGTAATCTCCCCGCAATGAAGGATAACGCTTGCCGCGATAGACATATCCTCCAATCACTGCCACACCCTGTTCACGACCATACTCCCAGATCGGTTCGATGAGTCCCGATCGGTCACATCCTTCGGGCGGCTCAAAGCAGTGGCGGCCTTCCATTACAGCCCAGCCGTAATTCTTCCCGCCCCCACTGTCCGCCGGCTGGAAATCGATCTCCTCCGACTGCCCTTCTCCCACATCGCCGATGTAGATGTCGCCTGTATTCCGATCAAAGCTGAAACGCCAAGGATTACGCAGCCCGTAGGCCCATATCTCCTCGAGTGCGCCCGGCACCCCGACGAAGGGATTGTCAGACGGAATAGCGTAGGGCGTTGCACCATCCACATCAATCCGTAGGATCTTACCGAGCAGCGTTCCGAGCGCCTGTCCATTCTGGCTCGAGTTACCGCCGCCTCCACCATCGCCAACACCAATGTACAGATAACCATCCGGCCCAAAGGCAAGCTGACCCCCATTATGCATCTCGCTGGGTTGCTCTATTGTCAGGATCACAAACTCGCTAGTCTCGTCTGCAATGTTCGGGTTATCGGATCTTACCTGAAAGCGGGAAATGACTGTATTGCCATCGACGTTGGTATAGTCGACGTAGAAGTAGCCGTTCTTGGCATACTCGGGGTGGAACGCCAGCCCGAGCAAGCCCTGCTCGATGTTGTCTCCTGCTACATACTGCTGAAGATCGAGAAAGGGCTCCGGCAATACCTCCCCATCCGCTAATACCACTCGGATGAGGCCTCCTCTCTCCAACACAAACAGCCGCTCATCTCCGGCATGTGTCACCGCGGTTGGCTTGGAGAGGCCCTCGGTGATAAATGGAACCAACTCAAATATCACTGTTTCAGGTGGTGGCCCGGGATCGAATAATAAAGGGCCTGCACCGGACCGGACGCCAAGAAGGGAAAGACTCGCTAGGAACAGAAAGCCAATCCAGCTAACAAGCCGGTAACGTTTGGGCCGTACCAGCGGCATTGCATCTCCTTTCCTCAATCAGAATTCCAGCTTGCTTCAACCGTCGTTATACTGATAATGTGCCGATTCGAAAGTGTACTCCACAAGTCTGACAATGAGACATCTGCGACCTCGTCTCTGCCCCCGCTCCCCGCATCCTGCTGTTCTACCCCTACACCCCACACCTCCACAGCCCCTTCTCCACGCTTTCCGATTCGTGTAGCCATTAGAGCTATCAGACTACAACTCCTAGTTATAACGGTTACAGCCCAATGCAAGGGTGAAAGATGATGGTTGGAAGCTACGCACGTACTTGAGAACCGTTGATCATTCGCAGTTCGACTTGTGACTAATGGTAGTGCGTTTCAGGAGGCATTACCGTTTACGGTTGCGATTTTGGCACCTATAGTTAGTACGTAGTTGAATACGTAGTGCAAGGCGGTAGCCGTTATTGATGGTAGTGTGCAACCTGGGAGAGGCCTGTGCGGTGGAAGGAAGGATCGTCGTGAACACCCGTGAGCGAATCCGAGTTATGCTGGTAGATGATCACTCAATGGTACGCCGGGGCCTAGCTACCTTTATGCGTGTCAAGCAGGATCTGGTATTGGTAGGTGAGGTGGGCGACGGCGCGGAAGCACTCGCGCTCTGTGGGCGGCTCCGGCCAGATGTTATCCTGATGGATCTGCTCACGCGAGGGGAGGATCGGGTGACCCCGATCCGGGAAATCCAGGAACGATTCCCAGATATCCAGGTAATTGTCCTGACAGGTTTCGAGGAGGTGAGCTTGGTGCAACAGGCCTTGGAGGCCGGTGCGCTCAGCTACCTACTCAAGAATGTGTCGGCCCATGAGCTGGCAGAGACGATCCGCGCAGCGTGCGCTGCGCGGGCCACCTTTGCACCTGAGGCGGTCACGACGTACCACGTTTGAGTGAGAGATCCGGACAGATGGAATTCTTTCAACATATGAAAGCACGCAAGTGGCCCACTCTCTTCGGGTACGTCCTCTTCATTGGGATGATGGCAACGGGCTACTACTACAATGTCACCTTCGTCCCATTAGGGTTGGAGGATCTAGGACTACGCCTGATTGGAATGAGCGAACAGCGTGTCGCGATGGGCATGGGCCTGCTGGCCTTCTTATCCTGCGTGATCGCGCTGAGCTTTGGGTTCCTAATGACGTGGTGTGGCTGGAGCCACGACTTTATGACCAAATTGCGTCTCGTCTTCGGTGTCGCGCTCGTCCAGACCATTCTGACGGCCATCGCCCCCTTCATCCGTAGTGAGTCGGTCTTTCTCGCGTGGATCGTCATCGCCTCCGGCACGCTCGGCATCCGCATGCTCGACACCTTTAGCCTCACGGTGGATCTCATCCCAATGCGAGATCGAGGGTATGTGGCTGCCCTCATTACCGCCATTGCCTATCTGGCTGCTCCCGTCCTCTCCGGCGATTGGGTGATCGAGCTGTTTGCTATCTCGCTCTCCGGCTTTGGAGCAACCTGCCTCAGTACAGCCCTAGCGATCCAGTGGCGAGTTGGGGGTATGCCGGTGGAGCGC
>JALZCF010000004.1 GCA_030863245.1 Chloroflexota bacterium | reverse complement strand
CACCAACACCGATACACAAGGCCGCCGCCACGATCGCGTTCCAAGGACTGTAACCGACGAATCCTACGATATCGAAGAAGATTCTTGCGATGCCCTCTCGCACCCCCTGAGTCGCCGTCGTGAGCGGCTCGTCGTAGGGTAGTCTCTCCCCTTGGGCGGTAAATATCCCTACCATCAACACAAAGAGCACACTCAACCCTCCCAAGATCCACAAGACACGTCGACGGATGTCGGTGTTAAAGCAGACCTCCGCCACGATATTGCCGCGCGGGACGCTAGGGCGTGTGCGCTGTGAGACCTGTTCCGCAGGCATGGCTTCCTCCCCCTATCTGTTAATTGGCAAGGCGCTGTGCAAGAAGAGGGCCAAAGCAAAGATCATCGCCAAAGACGATATCCTCATCTGCCTGACGATGCTCGTCAAGGCCTCGCTCGTTGCATTGTCCATCAACCCCACTTCTTGTTACTGTCTCCGGAGAGTGGTAAAGTGAGAGTGACCAGCACAATGACCTCGCCCTGCTTCCCTACTCAATAAAATGCGGAACCTAATAATGACCACACGAAACATTATTGACACAGATGACGCTCCAGCAGCCGTTGGCCCCTACTCCCAAGCGATCCGAACAGGCAACCTTGTTTTCACGGCAGGACAGATCGCGATCGACCCTGCATCTGGCCACTTTGTCGGCGGAGACGTGACAACCCAGACGCGGCAGGCACTCACCAATCTCCGAGCAGTACTGCACGCGTCAGGTAGCGGAATGGAGCATGTCGTCA
Organism: Chloroflexota bacterium; assembly: GCA_030863245.1. Classification (GTDB taxonomy): domain Bacteria; phylum Chloroflexota; class Anaerolineae; order Ardenticatenales; family Ardenticatenaceae; genus JALZCF01. Next base: position 10,294 of record JALZCF010000004.1, on the reverse strand, counting down.
AGACAACCATCTTCCTCACTACCATGGACCACTACGCTGCTGTCAACCAAGTATACGCCGAGTTCTTCTCGGCTGCCCCTCCGGCTCGTAGCGCCGTAGCGGTAGCTGAGTTGCCACTTGGTGCACTAGTCGAGATTGAGTGCGTCGCCGTAGTGATGGAAGACACTGACAACTAAGTATGAAGAGACATAGGTGGGGCAAAATGCACGGGCCTGCCGTCGTACACCCACCACGCCTTCATACAGGTTGCATCGGGTAGAGCACAGATTTATAATAATAGCAGTCGTGCCACGAAGTGTACGGTTCGCGGTCTACGAATTGCTACGCTTCACATTCGAAACGGCGTGTATTGAAGGAAACAGCGGAATGGCCGAACAGGAAACATCAGACGAAGCCTTCTCTTTTATGGAAGCTTGGCTTGATGAACATGACAAAGAATTAGAGAATCTTTATCCGGGTCGGATTCTGACCGGAACGGTGATGGAGATTCGTCCGGACGAGGTTCTGATCGATATCGGAGCCAAAGCCGAAGGTGTGGTTGATAGCAAAGAACTTGAGAATCTTACAGACGAGGAGCGCCAGCAGCTCCAAGAGGGTGCAGAAGTTCGTGTCTATGTCGTGCGTCCGGAAGGTGATGAGGGTCACCCAATTCTCTCTGTCACGCGAGCTAGAATGGAGCAGGATTGGGAGTTCGCCGAGCAACAGCGCGCGGAGGATGGCATTTTTGAGGCGCAGGTAGCGGGCGTAAATAAGGGTGGGTTGATCGTTCACGTGGGGCAAGTGCGCGGTTTTGTACCCTCCTCACAGGTCGCGAGCGTGCGTCGTCGCGGTGGCGAAGCAAATGACGCGTACCAGAGCCGCCTCAGTGCCTTAGTCGGAGAAGCGCTCAAATTCAAGGTGCTAGAGGTGGATCGGCGTCGCAATCGACTTATCTTGAGCGAACGAGCAGCGGAACGAGAGCGGCGTCGGGACCAGAAAGAGAAGTTGCTCGATTCCCTTGAAGAGGGCATGGTCATCCGGGGAGAGATCACCAATCTGGCGGATTTTGGTGCCTTCGCAGATTTGGGTGGCGCGGACGGCCTAATCCACCTCAGTGAACTCTCTTGGAGCCGTGTGGAGCACCCGAGCGAGGTGGTAAAGGTTGGTGACGAGGTGGACGTGTACGTTCTGAATGTCGACCAGGAGCGCCGTCGTATCGGCTTGAGTCTGAAACGGCTCCAACCGGAACCATGGGAGGAATTCCTTGCCAACCATGAGGCGGGAGACCAAGTAGAAGCCACCATCACCAAGATCCTCGACTTTGGCGCCTTTGCTCGTCTAAAGGGCTACGACATAGAAGGACTCATCCATATCTCGGAACTGTCCGACGAGCACATCGAACGCCCGCAAGATGTGGTGCAGGAGGGTGATGAGGTCACCGCCCGAATTCTCCGCCTGGAGCCGGAGCGGAAGCGGCTCGCCCTGAGCCTGCGTTCCGACGACGCATCTAATGAGGACGCATCTGAGTCGGGTGACACCACGGACAGTGAGTGGACCGACGAAACGGACGAGCAAGAATGAATTCCGATAATTTGCGCGCGGTTGCTATAATATTCTCGTGTTGTTGCTAGGACTAATAGGGTCAATCATACGAAACGGAGAAGGATCGAACCGGCATGGCTAACAAGTTTGACCGCTTTACGAAGAAGGCCCGCCGCGTCCTCGCGCTTGCCAATGAAGAAGCACAGGCGTTGAACCACGGTTACATTGGAACCGAGCACCTGCTGTTGGGATTGGTGCGTGAGGGGGATGGCGTAGCTGCCCGTGTACTGAAGGATTTAGGAGTCGATCTGCCGAAGGTGCGCTCCGCCGTCGAGGATATTGTGGGACGGGGCAAACGAGCCACCTTGGGCCGTATCGGTCTCACGCCACGTACCAAGCGTGTCATTGAGCTAGCGGTGGACGAGGCACGACGCCTGGGCCACCACTACATTGGCACCGAGCATCTGCTACTCGGTCTAGCGCGCGAAGGAAACGGGATTGCGGCCGATGTCCTCGCTAGCCTCGGGGTTAGCCTCGATAGCGTTCGCCGCCGAACGCAAGATGTGATGAAGCAAGAACTATCGGCACCCGGCGCGCGCGAGACGGGTAAGTCCAAGAAGGGTGAGAGCCAGAAAACGCCGCTTATGGACCAGCTGGGCGTCGACCTGACGGAAGAGGCACGACAAGGGAAACTGGACCCGGTCATCGGTCGTCAGGCCGAGATCGAGCGCGTCATTCAGATTCTCTCGCGCCGTACCAAGAACAATCCAGCCCTCATCGGTGAGCCGGGTGTCGGGAAGACGGCCATCGTCGAGGGGCTGGCGCAACAGATCATTAACCGGGAAGTTCCCGAAAACCTGTACGACAAGCGGCTATGGATGCTCGATGTGGGTTCCCTGGTCGCAGGTACCATCTATCGCGGTCAGTTTGAGGAGCGCCTCAAGCGCGTGGTCGAGGAATTGAAGAACTCTGAGGCCATCGTCTTCATTGACGAGGTCCATATGCTCGTCGGTGCAGGCGCGGCCGGCTCTGCGGTAGACGCCGCGAACATTCTCAAGCCAGCGTTGGCACGCGGCGAGTTGCAGGTCATCGGCGCAACGACGCTGGACGAGTATCGCAAGCACATCGAGTCGGATGCAGCGTTGGAGCGTCGGTTCCAACCCGTCCATGTGTCGGAACCGACAATTGAAGAGACCATCGAGATCCTGCGCGGTATCAAGGATCGCTACGAGGCACACCATAATCTCGAGATCAGCGACGACGCGCTCAAATCCGCCGCACGTCTCTCAGCACGTTACGTGCCCGACCGCTACTTGCCGGATAAGGCAATTGACCTCATCGATGAGGCGGCAAGCCGTGTCCGCATGTACAAGCTACCGCGGACCAGTCCTCTCAAGGCAACGATGGAGACGCTTAGCGCCGTCCGGCGCGAGAAAGAGGAAGCGTTCGCGCAGCGTCGCTACCAGGAGGCCGCTGATCTGCGCGATCGCGAGCTCGAACTACAGGCACAGATCGAACAGATCCGCGAGGAGGAGCACGGCGATAGCGGTCCGATCGTAGGGAAGGAAGATATTGCAGAAGTCGTCGCGATGTGGACGGGCATACCCCTGACTCACATGCAGGAAGAAGAGACCAAGCGGTTGCTTGGTATGGAGGATGAACTACACAGCCGGGTTGTCGGTCAGGACGAAGCAATCGTGGCGATCTCGAAAGCGGTTCGCCGGGCCCGTGCCGGGCTGAAGGACCCACGCCGGCCGATTGGCTCCTTCATGTTCCTGGGTCCAACAGGTGTTGGCAAGACAGAGCTGGCAAAGGCACTCGCTGAGTTCATGTTCGGCTCGCAGGAAGCACTCGTCAAGCTCGACATGAGTGAGTTTATGGAGCGACACAACGTCAGCCGTCTCGTCGGCTCGCCTCCGGGCTACGTGGGCTACGAGGAAGGCGGTCAGCTGACTGAAGCCGTTCGTCGCCGTCCCTATTCGGTCATCCTCTTGGACGAGATCGAGAAGGCACATCCAGAGGCGTTCAACATGCTGCTCCAGATTATGGAGGATGGCAACCTGGCGGACGCGAAGGGTCGACGAGTCGACTTCCGTAATACCATCATCCTGATGACCTCTAACGTCGGGGCCGACCTGCTCCAACGACAGGCGACACTCGGCTTCCGGACGGTCGACACCACCCAGAATCAGAGTGACTACGAGGCGATGAAAGAGAAGGTAATGGACGAGCTGAAGCGCCGCTTCCGCCCAGAATTCCTGAACCGGCTCGATAGCGTCATCGTCTTCCGCTCCTTGAGTAAGGAAGAGATCACCGAGATCGTCGATATCATGATGCAGAACTTCAAGGCTCTCCTTGACGAGCGGGAGCTTGCCGTCGAGTTGACAGAGGACGCCAAGCAAGTACTGGTGGAGAAGGGGTATGATCCGAACTTCGGTGCCCGCCCCCTACGTCGTATCATCCAGCAAATGATCGTCGACCCCATCTCAGAGGGCTTGCTCTCGGGTGATTACAACGCGGGCGACCTCATTCACGTTGACGCCGATGAGCAGCAGGACGATTTCGAATTCCAAGCCGAGCCCGGTGCTGCCTTCCAGGCGAGCGCCCTAGAGCAGGCGGAGGAGTTGGCAATGACTGATGACAGCGACCTGGAGGACATCGAGGAGCTCTTCATGAGCGCCGATGAGGACGACGAATAGTCTGCTTGTACATCCAAGTGACAGAAACAAAAGAAGCGTGGCTGAGAAGCCACGCTTCTTTTGTTGTTTGGTACCTTCCTGACGCGGGGCTATGGTATACTCCTCCCCAAGAATAGAACAACTGTTAGACTTTCTTGGAGTGGAGATAGCTCATGGCAAAACCTCGAACCGTGTACGTGTGTAACGAATGCGGCAAAGAACATCACAAGTGGGCAGGGCGCTGCACCGACTGCGGGGAGTGGAATACCTTGGAGGAGGTCCTTGTCCAGCAATCGGCCGGCTCCTTTGGATTCGGCCACCAGGCGCGCGCCGGGATGTTGGTGGCCGGCAACAATCCCCCGTTGAAAATCAGCGAGATTGAGGCAAACGCGTACGAGAGGGTTGAACTCCCTATCCCTGAATTCATGCGTGTGCTGGGTGGTGGCGTTGTACCCGGCTCCCTGGTGCTAGTAGGCGGGGACCCTGGCATTGGCAAGACCACGCTCCTCAGTCAAGTCGCTGGCATGATGGCGGACACGATGGGGCCGGTGCTCTACCTGTCGGGTGAAGAGAGCGTCTACCAGGTGAAGATGCGTGCCGAGCGGTTGGGCGTGGCTGATAAAGATCTCTATCTCCTCAGCGAGACCAACCTTGACATCGCCATCGAGCACATCAACACCCTCCGTCCCAAGGCAGCTATCATTGACTCCATACAAACCGTCTACCTCCAGGACTTGTCCTCAAGTGCGGGCAGTATCTCGCAGGTGCGCGAGTGCGCTGCCCGCTTGATGCAGCTAGCCAAAGGGGAGAACCTGCCCATCTTCCTGGTCGGCCATGTCACAAAGGAGGGCGCCATTGCGGGACCTCGCGTGCTGGAGCATATCGTCGACACCGTACTCTACCTGGAGGGCGATCGCTTCAACACCTATCGTCTGCTCCGTGCGCAGAAGAACCGCTTTGGCTCGACCAACGAGGTAGGTGTCTTCGAGATGGTGGAGGGCGGCATGGTGGAGGTGTCAAATCCCAGCGAGGCCTTCCTTTCCGAGCACCAAGCCAGTGCGACGGGGTCCGCCGTGGCCGTCACACTGGAGGGCACGCGCCCGATCCTTTTAGAGATACAATCTCTCGTGACGCAGAGCGCTTTTAGCCAGCCGCGCCGTACCGCGAATGGCATCGACTTAAATCGTTTACACCTGCTACTCGCTGTACTCAGCAAACGTGTCGGCCTACAACTGCACAACCAGGACGTCTTTGTGAATGTGGTGGGCGGTCTACGAATTAATGAGCCGGCTGCGGACTTGGCCGTGGCAGCTGCGATCGCCTCCAGCTACCGGGAAAAGCCGATCCCTCGTAGCGTGGCACTGGTGGGCGAGATAGGACTAGGCGGCGAGCTGCGTGCGGTGTCGCAACTTGACAAACGATTGAATGAGGCGGCAAAGCTTGGTTTCACTAAGTGTATTGTACCGCGGAGCGGTCGCCGCAGCATTCAGTCAGAAGGTATCGAGGCAATCCCGGTTCGCACCCTCGTGGAGGCCCTGCATCTAGCCCTTAAGGCCGAAGCTTGAAAGCCAGAATCCCGTGCCCTACCACCCTGCTAATTGTTGGGCACGCGACGTGCTCCTATGCTATGATCAACCAATGGAGTTACTACTCAGGTGCCTGGCACTTTTTTGAGGGATATCCGCACGAGTGCGCGGTCAATTGGGGACCTGGGCACCTTTTGGGCTGAGTAGTTACATGGATTGATTGAAGCATCTTGGATCTAGGAATAGCAGGTAGAGAGATTATGAGCTTCGAGTTTTTCCTGCGGCTGCTTGGCATGGTCGTGCTTGCTATCGCAGGGTGGAGGCTCGGTGTGAATCTGGCAGGTGGCACGGTCACAGAGGGCGAGGCATTACGCGGGGTGATCGTGCTATCGCTTGCTGGAGCCGTTCTAGGCCTCCTCGTCACACCCTACCTGACGAACCGACCCTTCGCCTGGATTCAACAGCGCATCCGCCAACTACCGGCTAACCAACTCCTTGCGGGTGCACTTGGACTTGCCTCCGGGCTTCTACTTGCTGCTCTGCTAACCCCTCCGCTATCTCAGCTACCAGGGCCTTTGGGACAGCTTCTTCCCGTCATTGCTACACTCTTCCTTGGCTATGCAGGCGTGCAAGCCACAGTGCTTCGCGAACGCGATTTAATCAGCCTGATCCAGGCACGGTTGAAGCACGGGCAGGGCGCCGGGCAACGCTACGTCCTGCTCGATACAAGCGTAATTATTGATGGACGTATTGCGGATATTGCACAGACAGGCTTCATTGAAGGGACCATGCTGGTCCCACGATTCGTGCTGAATGAGCTCCAGCACATCGCGGATTCAAAAGAGCCGCTCCGACGCAACCGGGGCAAACGTGGCCTGGAGGTCTTGAATCAACTCCAAAGAGAGAGTGTGGCGCCGCTCGAGATTAGCAACGCGGACTGTCCTGATCTGTTAGAGGTGGACGCCAAGCTGATCGCACTCGCGCGCGATATGAACGCCAGTGTACTAACCACGGATTACAACCTGAACAAAGTTGCCGAGCTGCAGGGCGTCAAAGTACTGAATATCAACGAGCTGGCGAACGCGGTCAAGACCCTGCTGCTTCCTGGCGAGGCATTTGAGGTCGAGATCATCCAAAGTGGCCGCGAGCAGGGTCAGGGCGTCGGCTACCTGGACGATGGCACAATGGTGGTGGTCGAGCATGGGGAGCATGTCATTGGCCAGAAACGAGATGTCGAGGTGACGCGCGTTCTTCAAACCGTCGCGGGCCGCATGATTTTTGCCCAGATAATCGAGGACCCGTCCTCTTCCTCCAATGGGCATCAGAGACAGTAGTCAGTAATCAGAAATCAGCGAACAGATGGTAGTGGTACGTGGGCGTGATCGGTTTCTCGTTACGAATGGTGCTCGCGTTCGTGGATTCGAGAACCAAGAACACGGGATGATGGATGTGTAAAAGGCAAGTTTGGAGACTGAGAACCGGAACATCGTGATTCAGATTTACAATTCGCTTACACGCAAGAAGGAACCTTTCGAGCCGTACGACGAAAATAATGTGACAATGTACGTCTGTGGACCAACGGTCTACGATAGCGCCCACATCGGCCATGGTATGAGCTACCTTGTATTTGACATGGTGCGCCGCTACCTGGAGTACCGTGGCTACCACGTCAAACACGTGCAAAACTTTACCGATGTCGAAGACAAGATAATCAATCGTGCCAAAGAGACAGGCGAGCCATGGGATAGTATCACCTCCCGCTATATCGATGAGTTCCTAGCAGACATGGACGCGCTCAACGTACAGCGTGCGCATATCTATCCCTATGCGAGCCAGGAGATCCCCGGCATCATCGAGATAATCGAGGGGCTTATTGAGAAGGGCTACGCCTACGAGTCACGGGGCGATGTTTACTTCCGAGTAGAGTGCGATGAAGATTATGGAAAACTGTCGCATCGGAGGCTGGACGAACAGCAGGCTGGGACGCGTGTTGCAGCGGAGGAGCGGGAACGCAAGGAGCATCCGCTGGATTTTGCACTATGGAAAGCAGCGAAACCGGGGGAACCTTCCTGGGATAGCCCCTGGGGTCCGGGCCGCCCAGGATGGCACATCGAGTGCTCAGAGATGAGCCTGCGCTACCTAGGAGAACAGATCGACATTCACGGCGGTGGCGCCGATCTCATTTTCCCGCACCATGAAAACGAGATCGCACAGAGCGAGAGCTATACGGGTAAGGAGCCCTTCGTTAAGTACTGGATGCATAACGGGTTGCTTCAGGTGACGGGGGAGAAGATGTCGAAGAGTCTTAAAAACTTCTTCACCATCCAGGATTTTCTTGAGCATCACTCCGCCGATGCGGTGCGCCTTTTCGTCCTATCAAGCCACTATCGTCGCCCGGTCACCTACACCGAGCAAAGTTTTGCCGCGGCCGAACGTGCTATGGAACGCTTCCATGCCGCGCTGCAGCCGCCACACCCTGATGCCACGGTGGACGATCCGGAGTTAGCGGCTCTGGCAGAGGAAGCAGCAGAAAAGTTCCACATGGCCATGGATGATGACTTCAACAGTGCCCTCGCGCTCGGCGCACTCTTTGAGTTGGCCCGTGCCATCAATGCTGCCCGCGATCGGGAAGTCAGCAGTCCCTCTTTCACCCATGCACAAAGGATGTTGCGTGAGCTACTCGAGGCGCTTGGGTTTCGCTTGGACAGCAGAGGAGAACGGCAGATCGATACCAGTGCCGATCCATTTATCGAGCTGCTAGTGGACGTGCGCAGCAAGCTACGGGCGAACAAGCAATGGGCACTTGCTGACGAGATACGTGACCGTCTAGACGAACTCGGTATCACGCTGGAGGACACGCCGGACGGCACGGTGTGGAAGCTAGAGCGACGATAAAGCGGAGATTGTTGGAAAAAAAGAAGAAGCGAGCCGCCATGACCCGGCTCGCTTTTTGGAGGGGAGATGGCAAGCGAGCGCATTTACGGCCGGCATCCTGTGTTGGAGGCATTACGGGCAGATGCGGAGGTTCGTAAGATTATCCTGGCCGAAGGGCAGAAACAGAGTGGTATCATCCGGGAGATTTTGGAGGAGGCGGAACGGCGAGGTGTGCGTATCGAGTGGACAGCACGTGGGACGCTCGACCGTCTTGTGGAACAGGGCGTCAATCACCAGGGGATAGTCGCCGAGTTGCCACCCTTCCAATACAGTAGTGTTGAGGAGATTCTTGACCGTGCCGAGCGTCTCGGGGAAGCGCCATTCCTGCTTCTGCTCGATGGTATTCAAGACGTGCACAACTTCGGTGCGTTGTTACGTACAGCGGAGGCGGCGGGAATGCATGGCGTCATCATCCCCGAACGCCGTGCGGTAGGGGTCACCCCAACCGTCTACAAGAGCAGCGCCGGTGCGATCCACCACATTCCTATTGCGCAGGTGACCAACCTGACCCGGACCGTTAAGCAGCTCAAGGAACGACACGTCTGGTTCGTTGGTCTCGATATGGCGGGCGAGCAAGTGTATCACGAGGCCAATCTCTCTGGTGCACTAGGTGTCGTCCTCGGCGCGGAAGGGAGCGGTCTGAGCCGGCTGGTTGCGGAGATCTGCGATTTTCTGGTGCATATCCCCATGAAAGGCGAGGTCGATTCGCTCAATGCTAGCGTGGCAGGCGCGATCTTGATCTATGAGGCTCTACGGCAGCGCGGGTGACAACGATTAGGCGAGGTAGAAAATTCTGCAACCCAGTTTGACATTTTGCAGATACCTGGTATACTACTTTACGCTTCAGCCACACAGGCCGGTGTAGCTTAATGGCAAAGCAACCGCCTTGTAAGCGGTAGAGTGGGAGTTCGAATCTCCCCACCGGCTCTCTGTTCTACCTGAAGGTAGAACAGGTGTTTTTGACAAAACGTCCCAAATCAATATAATAACCATCGTAATCCATTCGTGGGTCCGTGTCCCGAGCGGCAAAGGGGGCTGACTGTAAATCAGCTGCGTAATGCTTCGCAGGTTCGAGTCCTGCCGGGCCCACCTTTTTTTATTGCCTCCGTAGCTCAGGGGTAGAGCGCCTTCTTGGTAAGAAGGAGGGCACGAGTTCAAATCTCGTCGGAGGCTCTGCGTTACAGCTTCACCGATCATAGGTGAAGCTTTTTTGTTTTCTACTACTGTATCTCAAAGGCTGGCGCTGGATATTCAGCAAAGGTCGGTCAACCAGATCACTGCGCTAGGTGGTCAATGATACATCATCCTTTTGACAAGACCAGGTATTTTCACTATACTCCGCTTTGGCCTCTGCTCGCCATCTGAGGCCATTTTTCATGGATGTAAAACACTGTCTTCCACCTTTTGTGGGAAGGCAAGATAGAACGATTTTCGCTTTATTCAAGTAGGAGGAACCAAAAAGGATGGCGAAGGAAAAATTCGTACGAGACAAGCCGCACGTGAACATCGGGACGATCGGGCACGTGGACCATGGCAAGACGACGCTGACGGCAGCCATCACCAAGACGCTGTCGCTGAAGGGCTTTGCCGATTTCAGCGCCTTCGAGGCGATTGACAATGCGCCCGAAGAGAAGG
>JALZCF010000704.1 GCA_030863245.1 Chloroflexota bacterium | reverse complement strand
GACGCTGGTTCCGGACGCGCTGTACTATATCAGCAGTTACGATATTCTGGAGGAGCAAGGCCTAAGTGGTCTTGTGACACAATTGCGCCAAGTTGTCCGCGCGCGGCAGGCCACGGTGCTGGTACTCGATGGCCTGGCCACAGCCCAGTCGGTGGCCGAGTCGGAAGTTGCCTTCAAACAATTCATGTTGGAACTGCAGGCGGCCATGGAGGCGACGGGCTGCACTGCCTTCCTATTAAGCCAGGATAGTAATGATCACCCCCAGCCTGTACATCCGCCGGTGGATGGGTCGATTGAGTTGCGTGACCGCCGCATCGGGCTGCGTGCGGTGCGCGAGGTAACAGTCCAGAAGTTTCGTGGCAGTGGCTACCTGCGTGGGGGTCATCTCTTTCAGATTACCGACGATGGAATAGTCATCTATCCGCGGACCGAAACCCTCCTCGCTACGCCATCCCAGGCGGTATCAGGGAGCGGCGAACGGCTAGGGTTTGGGATAGCCCGTCTGGACGAGATGCTGGACGGTGGCTTACCGACGGGTTCAGCCACCATGGTGCTCGGTGCGCCCGGGAGTGGGAAGACCCTGCTGGGATGGCATTTTCTGGCCATGGGCGCGCGGCTGGGGCAACCAGGGCTCCACTTTGGCTTCGAAGAAACGCCAGCGGAGTTGACAGGAAATAGTGTCGGGAGCATGTTTGACCTCGAGGACCATATCGCACGGGGGCTGATCGACATTGTCTGGCAACTGCCGACCGAGGATATCCTAGACATTCTCGCGGAGCGCTTGCTTAGCACGGTGCGACAGAAACAGGTACGCCGACTGTTCATTGATGGGCTGGAGGGCTTCCAGTCCGCAGCTACCTATCCTGAGCGAATCAAACCTTTCTTCATGGCCTTAGCTAATGAATTGCGGGCGCTCGGCGTTACCTTCCTGTACTCTGTCGAGACCGGACGTTACTTCGGTCCAGACGTTGAGGTGCCGGTTGGTGGAGGGGGAGCGATAGCAGAGAACATTATTCTCCTGCGCTATATCGAGCTGCGCTCCCGGTTGGTTCGCCTGCTCTCGATCCTGAAAGTACGCGCCCGTGCCTACGACCCTACCCCCCACGAGTTCACCATTACGGATCAAGGAATTGTGGTTGCCGAGACGTTCGAGTTCACCGACGGCCTCAGCGGGGTAGCGCGGCCAGATTCCTCTGCGACGGGTTAACCGGACTCTCGTGCAGGGCGGAGCAAGCATGATGGAAGGCAAGATCATTCTCGTCGTCGAAGATGAACGCAACATCGTGGAGTTAGTCAGCGAGGTGCTGGCAGATGAGGGGTATCAGGTCATGACGGCCCGCGACGGGCAAGAGGGACTTGACCGCGTGGCCGAAACGGTTCCCGATCTGATTCTGTCGGATGTGATGATGCCTGTCCTCGATGGGCGAGCCATGGGCCGTGCCCTACAGAGCGATCCAGTGTACCAGGACATTCCGCTCGTCCTAATGAGTGCCGTTTCCGAAAACGCCCTTGATGCTGAAGATCTCTCCTACCACGCCTTTTTAAGTAAACCGTTTGAGCTGGATACACTGGTGGAGACGATCAATCGGCTCGTAGTCTGAACCCACCACTGCGATCAGGTTATACCACATCTCCCATGGGTTTGTCGGAATTAGGACAGACAAAGTGGGTGCTGTTTGTTATACTGTATTAATGCCTGCTTCCCGATTCTTCGTTGCTTTGCCCGGAGCCATTTATCTTGACTGATCCATGGAACCTGCGACAACTTGATCTGTTGGCTGGCTTGGAGATGGACGAGATCGAGGCCGTATTGCGAGTGGTCACGGCCGAAACCTTCGAGCCGGGAGCATTTATCGTTGGCCCGGGTGCCACTGGTAAGCGCCTGTATCTGCTTTATCATGGCCGGGTCAAGTCCTTTATTTACTCCGATAAGGGGCAAGAGAAGGTTATACATGTCTTCTCCCCGGGTGATGCGTTCGGTAACTTGCTGCTCGACCCCTCCTTCGGTGAGATGCCTTTGGTACAGGCCCTGGATGACGTAGAGGTTATTTCCATGGGTGAGGAGGCCTTCAAGCGTTTGGTGCAAGCGTTCCCCCAATTGGCTCTCAACCTGTGTCGATATATGGCGGTGCACCATGCCACCGATATGCGCCGCCTCCGCAGCTTCATCCATACCAGAGCCAGCCACCGACTCGTGCTCACCCTGTTGGACTTAGGGGACCGGTTGGGGCAAGGCGAGGCGGACCTGATCAGATTCAACGCTTACTTCACCCATGCCGATCTGGCCAACATGATCGGTGTAGCACGCAGCACGGTCAGCGAGCTACTTGGCCAGTTGCGAGAAGCCGGCGTGGTGAGTGGGCGGGGCCGCGACGTGGTCGTCCATCGCTGCGCCGCTGAGCGCTTCTTGCAAGATCAGGACACCTGATCAGACACCTAAGGGTAAAGGGTGCACAGGGCCAGGGAACCGAACGTCCCTACCTACCTGGTCGCCAAAGTCACTCGGGTGTTTAACCAGTATGAACGATATTCAAGCATCTGATGATGTGTTGCTGGGGGGGATTGCTTGTCGTGACCCGGTCGCGCTCGAGGTTCTCTACGACCGTCATGCCCACTGGGTCTATCAGGTGATTCTGCGAATCGTGCGCGACGAAGATAGTGCCGAAGCCATACTGATAGACAGCTTCTGGCAAGTATGGCAGCAAGGCGATGAGCTTCAGCGACAGGGCACTGTCCGCGCCTGCCTGCTACGCATCGCGCGGAACCGGAGTGTGGCACACTTGCGCCGACAGACAACCGGCAGCAACCCACTCTGGCAGCAGTTACCCGAATAACCTGCTACCAGTCCGCTCATGTCTCGCAGGGAGGTCGCTGGTCATAATATAGAGGGTCACCACCTCATGCACGGTTTTTTCTCATCCTATTCAAAGGAATAGAGGCACAAAGATGACGTCAATCAGTCTATCGAGCCGTTCGAAGCTGTGGGCAATCGCAAGTGTAATGCTAGCCCTTCTACTCGTGCTGGCAGCCCTACGGAGTTTGCCGGCCTATGCCCAGGCATCCGAGTTCGAGGTTCTAGACCCAGAAGGGGAAGAAATCGGTACAGCCACCTTGATGCCCATGGACGACGGGGTGGAATTGCGCCTGGATGTGGACGAATTTGATCCGGAGGCACAGAACCAACGGGTGGTCATTACCAACGTAGGCGAGTGCCGCGAGCCGGCTCGGATCCGGAACCTCGACATTCTTACGCGCTTCCGTGCGACCGCCTTCGCCGAGGCGGAGGATGAGGCGGGCTTCCGTCTTGAGACGGACGCGGTGACGTTGGAGGATCTTGACGACGAGGATGGAAGTGCGCTCTACCTGGTTGATACGGAAGAGCGTGAAGTCCTTGGTTGTGCCGTCCTCTTCCGCGCCACTCAGGCAATGCAGCAACGTGGGGATAATGCTACTGCACCAGGCCAGGTGTTGGGTGCGCCCAATCCTGCCATGGCGGAGGCGGGCGGGGACGTGCGCTGGATTCTCC
>JALZCF010000701.1 GCA_030863245.1 Chloroflexota bacterium | reverse complement strand
TCTTCGTAGAGGGCCGGCGCCAGACCCATCGTCAGGCCACCATGAATCTGGCCCTCTACAATCAGCGGATTGATGATATTGCCGCAGTCGTCGACCGCCACGAAGCGACGGACGTGAACCTCGCCTGTCCCTTTGTCGATGTCCACCACGCAGATGTAGCTGCCGAAGGGGAAGGTGAGGTTGGGTGGGTCGTAGTAGTCGGTGGCTTCCAGCCCTGCCTCCATGCCTTGGGGATGATTGGTGTAGGCGGCGAAGGCGATCTCCTGGATGGTCTTGGCTTGCTCTGGTGAGCCCTTCACCTGCCACCGGTCCACATTCCACTCGAGATCATCTTCGTTGACCTCGAGTAGGTAAGCGGCGATCTTCTTGGCTTTGGCTTTGATCTTGCGCGCGGCCATCGCGGCGGCCGCACCCGCCGTCGGTGTCGAGCGGCTGGCATAGGTGCCCAGGCCGTAGGGTGCCGTGTCCGTGTCACCCTCCTCGATCTCGACATCCGAGGCAGGTAGGCCGAGTTCTTCGGCGACAATCTGGGCGTAGGTCGTTTCGTGTCCCTGCCCTTGTGACTTGGTACCGAAGCGCGCGATGGCTTTGCCAGTGGGATGAATGCGGATCTCGGCCGAGTCGAACATCTTGATGCCTAGGATGTCGAAGTCCCGGGAGGGACCTGCGCCTACCACTTCCGTGAAGCTGGAGATGCCGATGCCCATCAACTCGCCACGCTGCCGCTTCTCTTCCTGTTCCTTGCGTAGCTCCGAATAGCCGATCAGCTCCATGGCCTTCTGCAACGCAGCAGGATAGTTGCCGCTGTCGTACTCCCAGCCCGTGGGTGATCGGTAGGGGAATTGCTCGGGGCGGATGAAGTTCTTCATGCGGAATTCTGCCGGATCCTCCCCCAGCTCATGCGCCATGATATCGGCCATGCGCTCGATCATGTGCACCGCTTCCGTCACACGGAAGGAGCAACGGTAGGCAATGCCACCGGGTGGCTTGGTCGTGTAGACGGCATCCACGTTGACGTGGGCTGCCTCCAGATCGTAGGAACCGGTGCCGATGCTGAAGAGGCCAGCGGGGAACTTGGATGGATTGGCGGCGGCATCGGTACATCCATGATCGGCCAGCGTGTTCACGCGCAGACCAATGAGCTTGCCACTTTCATCCGCTGCCAGTTCCGCCTCGATGTGATAGTCGCGTGCAAAGCTATCCGCCTGCAAGTTCTCGCTTCGATCCTCTATCCACTTCACCGGCTTGCCTAGAAGCAGGCTGGCGACCGTGCAGATCACATAGCCCGGGTAAACTGGTACCTTCCCGCCAAAGCCACCGCCGATATCGGGGGAGATGATCTGGATCTTGTGCTCGGGTAGACCACTGACCAGGGCGAATACCGTGCGATGCGCGTGCGGCGCTTGTGAGGTCATGTAGATCTGCATCTTCTCGGTCGCCGGATTGTAATTGGCGACCATGCCACAGGTCTCGATGGAGGAGACGTGGATGCGCGGGATATGCATGTATTGCTTGACGACGTGCGCCGCCTCGTCAAATACCCTGTCGGTGGCCTCCTTGTCTCCCGCCTCCCAATGCCAGATGCGATTCGTTTTTTCCTCTTTATCCTCCCGGACGATGACTTTGTCTTCCATCGCCTCGAACGGATCGACGACGGCATCGAGCGGCTCGTAATCCACGAAGATGTTTTCCACTGCATCGGCTGCCGTGTAGCGATCGGTCGCGATCACGGCGCAGACTTCCTGCCCTTGATAGACCACTTTCTCTGTCGGCAACACCATTTGGGTGTCGGACATGAGGGTGGGCATCCAGTGCAGATCATGCGCCTTCAGATCCTCCCCCGTAATGACGGCCACGACCCCCTCCATGTCGAGCGCAGCAGTGGCGTCGATATCGAGTATCCTGGCATGGGCGTACGGGCTGCGCACGATGTCCATGTAGAGCATTCCCGGCAACTTTACGTCGTCCACGTAGCGGCCCTTGCCCTGGATGAAGCGCGGGTCCTCCTTGCGCTTCATACGATGGCCCATCCCGCAGATTTTTGCAGGGGTACTCTTGCGAATCTCATCCTGCGTCTCAACCTGAGCTGAAACCCCCTCGGGTAGCGGAGAGTGCGGCTCGGAACGATCGTCTAGTTGGTACGGTTTGTCAGGCTGGTAGTAAGTCATGTGACAACCTCCTCTGCGGCGTTCAATTTGTCGGCGGCGTACTGAATCGCCTCCACTATCTTGTTGTAGCCCGTGCACCGGCACAGGTTGCCCGAGATGCCCCAGCGGATCTCTTCTTCCGTGGGGTTGGGATTCTTCGACAGGAGATGCTTGGCGCTCATGATCATTCCTGGCGTGCAGTAGCCACACTGCAGACCATGCTTCTCCCAGAACCCTTCCTGTAGGGGATGCAGTTGGCCGTTCTGCGCCACTCCCTCGATGGTTTCAACCTCTTTGCCATTTGCCTGCACGGCAAAGGTGGTACAGCTCTTGATGGCTCTCCCATCCATGATCACGGTGCACGCCCCACAATGGGAGGTGTCGCAACCAATATGGGTGCCGGTTAAGCCCGCTTCTTCCCGGATAAAATGGACCAGCAGCATGCGAGCGTCCACCTCACGGGTATAGGGCTCTCCGTTAAGAGTGACGGTAATGGTATGCTTGCTCATGCTTACGCTCCTTTGGCTCGTTCGATCGCTTTGCGGATGGCGCGCTTGGTCAATACACGGGTCAGATCGCGTTTGTACTCGACCGAGCCCCGCAGGTCGGGCGAGGGATCGCACTCGGCAGCAGCTGCCTGCCCCGCTGCTTCGACGACATCGTCGGTCACAACCTTGCCGACAAGGGCCTCTTCAGCACCCCTCGCGCGCATCGGCACCATGCTGACGTTGGTCAGCCCGATCCGCGCGTCCGTACAGCGGTCACCATCCATCGTCAACTGCACGGCAACGGCCGATACCGCGTAATCACCCACCTTGCGTTCCATCTTGACGTAGGCGCCGCCCGAATTGGGACCAGGCATTGGGATACGGATCTCGGTCAGGATCTCGTTGTCTTCCAGTGCGTTCTCGAAGAGATCGACGAAGAACTCCTCGGCAGGGATGGTACGCGTGCCCTCCGGCCCCACTGCCACAAACTCGGCCTCGTAGGCCAGCATCGTCGCCGGGTGGTCATTGGCTGGGTCCGCATGCGCCACATTGCCGCCAACCGTCCCCCGGTTCCGCACGAGGGGATCTGCGACGACTCTAGAGGTATCGGCCAATAGAGGATAGTTGCTCTGTATCAACTCCGATTCCTCAACGGTGGACTCCCGCGTGAGGGCTCCAATGGCGAGGTAGCCATCGCGCTCCTCAACGTACTCTAGTCCATCGATACCATTGATGTCGATCAGCACCTCCGGTACAGCCAACCGGAAACGCATGGCCGGAATCAGACTCTGACCTCCAGCCAGAACTTTCGCATCGAAGCCATGCTCGCTCAGCAGCGCCACGGCTTCATCCAAGGTACTCGGTGAATAATAATCAAATTCACCTGGAATCACGGGAAACCTCCTTTTAATGGATGGTTACTGTCAATACGCTCATCCCCGCCAGAAGCGATACGTGATGGCCCCGAGAACGAAAGAGACACCAGCTATCACCGCGGGACGATACTCGCGAGGTATGAGATCGCTCGCTACATCTTTAGCGACATTCACTGCAATGGAAGCCTGTGACGGCGCCGTATACGTCGGTACCTCAACCTCGGGCACAGCTTTAGCCGCTTCCTGCTCTGCTGGATCAGACATTTCACTCTCGGTTGCCGCCTGCGGTGCCGTCTCTGCCGCTACCTGCGCCACGCTCTGTGCCTTCAGATACTCATTCAGCCCTTCCAAACTCTGATTAATGATCGATCGCGCTGAACTCTCAATCAGGCGCTGACCGACACTCGCGATACGGCCGCCGACACGTGCCGTACCCTCATACGTCATATGCGTTTTCCCATCCTGCCCGGTTAGCCTCAAGCTGCCTGAGCCGCTCACAAAGCCGGGCGCCCCCTTGCCGTCTACCTCGATCGTATAACCTTCAGGTGGCACGATATCTGACAGCTTGATATTCCCCTGGAACGTCCCTTGCACAGGGCCAACCTTGATCTTGAGCGAGCCCTCGTATTCATTCTCGCCAATCTCCTCGACCCCCTGCCCTCCCGGCATCACCGATCCCAACACATCAGGATCCTGCAGCGCCTCCCACACCACCTCCTGCGGCGCATCAAACGTGTACTCACCAACCACTTCCATAGACACTCTCCCCTTTCTCTACAATAATACAGTTATCGTAACACCAGGACTCACATCGCACGTAAACACCCACCTCCCCAGTCTCCAGTCCCCAGTCTCCACTCCGCATTCCGCATTCCGCACTTGACTCATTCCGCATTCCGCACTCCTACCGAACCGTCCCCAGGTGCTCCGAAAGCTCACGCAAACTCTGCAAGTTGTGAACGGGCAAGAAATCATCGATGTACGGTAGGGCGGCGGCCATGCCTTCGACCAGGGGCTGGTACGTTTGCTTTCCCAATAATGGATTGAGCCAGATGAGCCGGTGACAGCGATGTTGCAGGTAGCGCATCTCCTGCTTGAGAACGGACACATCGCCTCGCTCCCACCCATCGCTCACAATCAAAACGACGGCACCGCGCCGCAAGACGCGCCGACTCCACCGTCGGTTGAAGATCCGGAGGCTCTCGCCGATTCGGGTACCGCCGGACCAATCCACCACCTCACGCGCCGCCTCGTCGATGGCTCGGTCGATGTTCTTGAGCTTCAATTGGGGCGTGACGCGGGTCAGCCGGGTACCAAAGACAAAACATTCCACATCTTTGAAGCTGTGAGAGACACTGTAGAAGAACTGCAGCAGCAGGCGAGCATACTTCTCCATCGAGCCGCTAATGTCAGCGATGAGGATGAACGGCCGTTGCTTGACTTTGCGGCGTTGCCAGGAGAGTCGCAGCGGAGTCCCGCCAAAGCTGGCGGCCGAGCGCATGACGCGGCGAAGATGCAGCTGATCTCCCTTCCGATCCGGCACGCGGCGCCGTGTTTGCCGCAAACTGACCTGCCAGCGCATCTCTTGAATCAGTCGCTTGACAGTTTCCAGTTCTTCGGGCGTCATCTCCGAAAACTCTTTGCGCTGGAGCACCTCCGCGCTGCTAAAGGTCCCCGACTTGTCGGCTACCTCGATTTCCGGGTCCGCCTGCCGGGCTTTGTAGCCCATGTAGGTGACGACGTCGAAGGGCTTTTCCTTCTTGCGCTTGTGCCGCGGCGCGCGCGGTGCCTTTTGCCCACGTGGCAACCCGCCCGCCTCAAAGGGGCGCCAGAATCGATTGAAGAGCGTATGGAAGAGATGAAGATGTTCCTGCCGGGTGACGAGAAGACTGCGCGCCGCGTGGTAGACCTGCTCGCGACTCCCAACATCGATGAGGGTCAGAGCACGAGCGAAGTCCGTTGTCTGCTCAGGCGAGATAGGCATCCCTACCTGGCGCAGCATCCTCGTGAAGAGAAGAACGTTATCGAGAAAGTAAGTGGATGAGGTGATCACCTTTTTGCCTTACATCATCGTAAGGGAGAGACGCCCCGCAACGGACGCCCATTATAGCCGACACTCATTACCGAGCCGAGCACGTGAAGCTAAACTCGTGGAGCGGGGAGCGGAGAGCGGAGAGCGGGGAGCGTG
>JALZCF010000699.1 GCA_030863245.1 Chloroflexota bacterium | reverse complement strand
ATGCGGCGGTGGTTGACGAGCCTGGCTTCGAGGTGGTCGGCGAGGCGGGTAATGGCGAGGAGGCGCGGCGGTTGTGCGAGGAGTTGGCGCCGGAGGTGCTGGTCCTGGATGCTGATATGCCAGGGGCGCCTCTCTCGGAGACCATGGCTGTTCTGGCCGATAGATGCCCCGAGGTCAAGGTGCTGGTGCTGACCGACCATTGGGACGGGGCGGATGCGGAGCGCTTTCGGGCGGCGGGGGCGGTGGGCTGTGTTGCCAAGGATGGCGAGGTCGAGAAGCTGGTCGAGGCGCTGCACGCGGTGGTCGAGGGGGGCGAGTGGTTCGACTAATCCAAGGAGCCGAAGCCATGATCGAGGGCCCAGATGAGGGCCTCCTCGCGAGAGCTGACGTGCAGCTTCTGGTAGATATTGTAGAGGTAATTGCGCACCGTCTGCTCCGCGAGGTTTAGCGCTTGTGCCATCTCCCTCGTGCTTTTCCCCTGCGCCACCAAGTGAAGCAGCTGTCGTTCACGTGGGGTGAGATCGGGGAGCGGTGGGGGCTCTGCCTGGAGCTGGGGTAGAAGGGCGGGGCTGATCCAGGTGCCACCTTGCGAGACGGCGCGGATGGCATCGGGCAGCTGCGCGGCGCGCTCATTTTTCAGGTAGAAGCCGGTGGCCCCGGCCGCCAGCACCTCGTTGGCCTGGCCCGCTGCTGTTTGGTGCGCTAGCACGAGGATGGCCATTTCAGGGATCTGCTCACGCAGGGAGGCGATGCGCTCAACAGGCACGTGCTCCCTGTTCTTTGTGCCGTAGAGTAGGACATTGGGTCGATATCTCTGACAGAGCTCAAGTAGCTCGTCCATGCCTTCCACTTCCCCAACTTCCCCAACGAGCTCGATGTCCGGTTCGGCGTCGAGTACCTGCCGCACCCCCTTCCGCATTAAAGGGTAATCATCCACCATCAGTACCCGGCAAATGTTGGCCATGGAGGTTCCTCTCCTATCAAAAAGCCAAGTTATACCCATTGTGCTGTGAAACGCCGTGACGGTTTGTAGTAAATACTTTAGTGTTAGCCCACGACCGAACACTAAAGTGTTTACTACGAACCGTCATCGCGTGTTTGTGAGGCTTTGTAGCACAATGGGTATTGATTGAAAAGCGCCAATGCGAACAGAACGGGTGATAGCGCTACTATAGCATATGATGGATGGGTTGCAACATTCTAATGTAAGGACGGATCTGGGCGTGTGAGAGTGGATGGCTGGATGCTGGCGGTTGCTTGCGGATTCGCCGTTTTTCGCGACTTTCGATACCTTTCTGCTCTCGCACGCCGAAGTGTGTACGACGAACCTTGCTTGGGTGGGTCGTGGGGGCGGGCTATAATTTCAGGGTTGGAGAGTGAGATAAGAATGAGGAATGAGGAAAGATAAGTGGATATTAAATGGTATGGGCATGCCTGCTTCCGGTTGAAGGATCGGATGGGGACGGTTTTTACGGATCCTTTTCCGCTGAAGGGGCTTGGGTACAGCCGCCCGAAGACGAAGGCGGATATTGTTACGATTAGTCACGAGCACCCGAACCACGCGTCGCTGGAGGGGTTCACGAATGAGCCGTATGTGATCACGCGGCCGGGCGAGTACGAGGTGAGCGGGATTTTCGTGACGGCGATTCGTACCCTGCACGGCGAGAACGGCGGGGAGGAGCGGGAGTACAACAACATCACGCTCTTCCAGTTCGAGGACATCAGCATCTGCCATCTGGGGGATCTGGGCCATGTTCCGAGCCAGGAGGAGGTCGAGAAGCTGAACGAGGTCGATATCCTGCTGGTTCCCGTCGGCGGCGGGGGCACGCTGAAGGCGGCGCAGGCGGCGGAGGTGATCAGCCTGATCGAGCCGTACTACGTCATCCCCATGCACTACCAGACCGACGCCTACCCGGGCGACCTCGACCCGGTCGACAAGTTCCTCAAAGAGATGGGCGTCACCTCCCCCACCACGCTCGACGAGCTGAAGGTGAGCCGGAGTGGGTTGCCGGAGGAGTCGCAGGTGGTGGTGCTCAATTATTGAACGGTCTACAAG